>NZ_JAVAXX010000311.1:0-6894 GCF_042709275.1 Bacillus sp. LR_5
GCAAGCAAAGCTGTTTTATGAATTCTCCATTGAGATGAGCTATTTGCTTGTATTTTCCTGCAATAAAGGATTTCTTACTTCCATTATACTCCCATTTTCCAAAAACATACGGGGAACACGGGAACTAATTGTACAAGACACCTCGTAGTTGATGGTTTCGAGCCTGCCTGCAATCTCATCCATGGAAATGTATTCATCCCCTTGCCGGCCTATTAATGTGACTTTTGTGCCTGGCGGATATTCTTGATCCAGCTCCACCATAAATTGGTCCATGCAGATTCGGCCCGCGATTTTCAGCCGCTTTCCCTTCACAAGAATTTCGGTTCCTTTCAATTTTCGAAGCCAGCCGTCCGCATAGCCGACAGGCACCGTCCCGATCCATGTGTCTTTTTCCGCTGTGTATTCCGCTCCATAGCTGACGCTCTCGCCTTTTCTGATCAATTTGACATGAGACAGCGTCGAATGCAAGGTGAATGCAGGGCGCAGCTCAAACGGTATTTCATCCGTAATGTCGGCTGACGGACGGAGGCCGTACATGCCGATGCCGAATCTGACCGCGTTAAAAAAGCCTTTTTTCAGGCGAAGGCCGGCGGCGCTGTTCGCGCAGTGCACCATCATTTTCTTTAGCGGGAGCGGAGCAATCAGTTCTTTAAAGCGCTCAAACTGCTTTAAAAAATAGCCTCTTTCTTTTTCATCCGCTGTCGCAAAATGGGTAAATACCCCTTTGCATTTTAAACGGGGGTTGCGGTCAAGAATCGCCATCACGTGATGTACTTCTTCTTCTGTTTTTACGCCTAGCCTGTTCATCCCCGTATCGACCTTCAAATGAAAATGAAGAGAACCTTTTTTCATGTGGCGGGCGGCTTCCTGAAGCCATTCAACAGAAAAACCTGTTAATGTCAGGTCATATTCAGCCGCGATTTCCGCATACTCCGGGGGAACCGCGCCGAGCACCAATATAGGTGCCTTCAAGCCCTTCTTGCGCAGCGAAATCGCTTCATCCAGAATGGCCACAGCCAAGCATGAAGCACCTGCGTCAAGAGCCGCCTTCGCTGTTTCTGCGTCACCATGCCCGTAGGCGTTCGCTTTTACAACTGCCATCAGATGGACATGTTCGCCGATATGTTCTTTCATATTGCTGACATTTTCTCTTATCGCGGACAAGTCGATTTCCGCCCACGTATCTCTGTAAAAAGGTTTTGTGCTCATTATGACACTTCCTAGCTTTTATTCAATATCATTTACATATCATACTAAAATTAAAGGACAAAGGGAAACGATGCCTAACGAAAAAAAGGCCAAATCATGTTTGGCCTTTGGCGGTTATTTAGATGATTGTCCCTGCATGCTTTTCGCGACTGTCACCATTTCCTCTTTAGAAAGATCTTTAGAGGAGAGAAGGTAATCTACACCGTCATAGGTCCATGATAATGATGCATCCGACAAGGCGCCGATCGTGTAGCCGAGATTTACCGGTTCGCCGTTCATCGTAACTGAGGAAGAAGCTTTGGCAATCTGGGCTTTTTCCTGAATTAAGGTGAATGATTTTTCTCCTCCGTAGGTCATGATGATCCGCTTCCCGTCTTCAGTAGAAATATCTTTTTCTTCAAGCAGCTTTACGCCCAGCGGCAGTTCTAGCGGCGTTTTGACCGCGAACGTATCGGATGGCTTCGCGCTTGTGGCGACATCCATTTGGGAAAGAGTCATATTTTTCTTTTCATCAAATGATTCTTTGTCGAATTGTTTATTAAATTCAAAGCTGCTGAATTCTACTTTCACCATGACTTTTCGGTCTGTATCCATGACTTTGACAGATGACGGGCTCATATCTTTTTTGTTAAACGTGATTTCTTGCGTTGGCAGCATTTTGTTATGCTGATAGTTCGTTTTTGTTTCGAATACGTATTTCTTTTCTTTGGCAGTAAAAACGGCATCCGAATCGTTTTGAACATCCTTTACGAGCGATTCAAACAAGTAGACCTGGCTGCTGTTGTTCGGCCAGTCGCTTTGAAACCTGAAGCTCTTATTTAAAGACGGTGTGAGAACAAATACTCCGTTTTCGTTTCGTAAAATGACTTGATTTTGGTCCTTTTTCGGATTTTCTAAATAAACCCTGTACAGAGACGGCTTTTTGTGCCAGATTTCCACATTGTATACTTGAGGCTCACTCCCTGTCTCGATGGTCATTTTTGCTTTTGCTTTGTACGAGGTGTATTCTTTCGCCTTTTCATCTAAACCGGTCACAATATCTTGCTGCGTTTTTTGCCCGCAGGCAGAAAGAATAAGGACAGCAAGCAGTCCCGTTAAAAGCAAAACAAAGCTTTTTCTCACCTTTTTCAACCCCTTTTTCTCAATTGATGTAAAAGGAAGAAATCGCTTGTTTGACTTTAACGGTACGCTCGGTACACGTTAGGCAGAACGGATGCGTACCATAAAAGCCTCAAACAACTTGTCTCCCTTAATGCACTATCAAATATATGAGCGGGGTTTCCCTAATATGCAGACTAGCTTGACAACCTTTCAATGACAACCTGCGCGGCTGCATATTCCTTTGTATGAGTGATCGATACGTGAACGGCGGCCTGACTCAGCTTCGCACAAATGATGTAAGGCTTGCCATTTTGGTCTTTCTTAATTTCAATGTCCTGAAAACTGAGCTGCTTCCCTATACCAGTGCCATATGCTTTCGAGAATGCTTCTTTTGCCGCAAATCTGCCCGCGAGAAATTCGGTTTTTCTTTTCTCTGAAAGCTCATGATATTGGTCAAGCTCGCTTCGAGTTAATATCCGCTCAGCAAATCTTTTTTGACGTCCGGCCATAGAAGCGATCCGTTTAAGCTCGGTGATGTCTAGTCCAATGCCGTAAATCATGTGTGATAACCTCCTTTGCGTACGTACTATTTGAAAGGTTTGTCTCATAAACGTGTTACTATAGAAATACCAAAATGAAGAAAAGGGGCTCGGAATGTTTATACGGACCGAAAATTTTCAAACGTTTATCAGGCTTTATCCCATTGTCACCTTTATATTGGCCTTGCAAGCTGTTCTCTGGCTGTTTTTTTCACTTCCTGTCCATTCAGTCGTGTTATGGAGAGATGCGGTCACAGGCTATAATTTAGGCGTCGCAAACGGTGAATGGTGGCGGCTGATCACTCCCGTTTTGCTGCACGCCGGTTTTACCCATCTGCTGTTCAATTCCATGTCCATCTTTTTATTTGCCCCAGCTTTGGAACGCATGCTGGGAAAAGCGCGTTTCCTTCTTGTGTACGCTGGCTCCGGCATCATCGGCAATATCGGCACATATGTTACAGAGCCGCTTGATTACGTGCATGTTGGGGCTTCCGGCGCGATTTTCGGGCTGTTCGGCGTGTACCTGTTTATGGTTCTTTTTCGCAAAGAACTGATCGGGCAAGAGCATTCCAAAATGATTCTCACACTGCTCGCATTTGCCGTTCTCATGTCGTTTATCAACTCCAATATTAACATGATGGCCCATCTGTTTGGACTTTGCGGCGGGTTTCTTCTCACGTTTTTATGTGTGCAAAAAAAAGAGCGGCGGTATTAACCGTCCGCTTTTTCATATGAATACCAATTTAAAATGAAGTCTGCATCCTCTTCACCTACATCCCTCACCGTTAATTCTTCCATATGGCTTGATGATTTTACCGAGGTAGAAATGGTATACAGGCGGCCTTTCTTTTGAAAATAGGATTGGCTGAACTTGCAAACCTGCATTCGCCTATTCAACACAATCGCGGTGGTTCTGCTGATAAATCTTGAGGTCAGCTGAAGACGGTCCTCGTTAATCGTCCATGCTGTATCCTTAAATGCGAGGTAGCCGAAGATCAATTCAATCGGCAGCAGGATGATCGACAGATAGCCCCATGGCTGAAAAAAGATACATAATGGGATAATCAAAAAGAGTGAAAAAATGACGGAACGGAACAGATATCGTTTCAACGCGCGCCGCGGCAGGCGGCGGACGTTTTCTTCCAGCGTATATTCCGGCGTAAATGTCCGGAGCATGTGCGGAAGCTTTTTTTTATGAATCATCGGAAAAAGAATGGTCAAAGCGCCCTCTTCTTTTTCCCGGTCGCCGCCGCCCGCGCTGACGATGGACACCGTCACAAAGCCGAAAAGCTGGCGGATGATGTTTTCTTTTATTTTAATGGCTTGTATTTTTCGAAGCGGAATCGTGACTTGATGTTTTTCAATAATTCCCCTTGAAATCACCAATTCCTGCTCTTTTTTTATGATTTGAAAGTTCGCGTATTTAAACATCATACCGGCGATGCTGAACACCCAGGCGATAAATAAACCAATAAAAATGAGTACCGCATAAATGCCGATGCTCGCGTGCTGAAGGAAGGAAAATTTATCAAAAAACCAATCCATCGGCAGCACTTCGTCAAGCTGGGTAAAAAGCGCAAATAAAGCGGAGATAATCACTCCGATTCCCCCGGATGTAGAAGCGGCCATGAGCAACTCTTTCACGTTCATCCGATAGTGCTCTTGCGGCTCAACGGCCGGAATGAACTCCTGCTCAGCTTCAAGCCATTCTTCCTCTTGTTCGCTTTCGTGCCTTTGCGCTTTTTTCTTAAAGACGGCTTCCTTGATGCGTTCGGCTTCTTCAACAGAAATAGCAGAAAGAACAGCTTCCGCCTCCTTGCCTCCGCCTGCCGTTTCAATTTGCAGCTTCACAAGCTTAAAGATTTGCTGGACCACGCCCGCGCTCGTATTCATCGTTTGAATCCGATCGATCGATATGTATCGCTTTTTCGTGACAAACAAGCCTTCTTCGATTCTGAATTCATCATCTTCAATTCGATAGGTAAACCTTCTCCATTTGATGATGCTTGCGGCTATAAGCCAGATGAACAGCACACCGAGCGCAATGGCTCCGTAAAAACGGACAGTATTGTTTGAATTGACGATATACACAAAAAAGAATGGCAGAATGATATTTTTTATCGTTTGAATAATGGTATGGCATAAATTCAAAATGACTGCCGCCGGGTGCAGGCGTTTCGGTTCAGACATCATCGTCAGTCACCCTTGCCAGACGGGAAATGGAGTCTCTCAGCCGATCCGCTTCCTCCATCGCCAAAGCGGGGATCGAGTGAACGGTCGCGGCCGTGGAAATTTTTACGGTTGCCAGGTTGTACTTTTTCAATAACGGCCCTTGTGATGTATCGACGTGCTGAACTCTGACCATCGGGACAATCACACGCGTCACCACAAAAATACCTGACTGAATATCTATTTCATGTTCATGGACTTCATAGCGCCACACTTTATGACGGATCTTTGGAATGATAAAGACCGTCACAACCGAACCCAGCAGCCAAGCAGCGCCGAGCCCGCCGCTGATCCAGTACGGCCAATGAAAATAATAGCTTAATACCGCAACTGCTATGACGATAAGCAAGCAGACAGCGGATATGATGATCTCTTGAAGTCGCCAAACCTTTAATCCGTCTGGACTGATTTGGTTTTTTGGCTGGTCTCTCAAAATACCTACCTCCCGATTTTTCGTCGTTACTTATACGTCTCTTATACAGAAAGGTTTCATTCTTAAGCATACAGAGAAAAATGGCATCCGTCAGCTGAAAGTTTGCTGAATAGCCAATCGGAACATAAAAAAGCCCAAAACGTCATGTTTTGGGCTTTCAATCGATAGAATTAGTAAGATTTTTTCTGGCGTCTGTCACCTGAAGAACGGCGATCGTTTGAACGCTTTTTGTCATAGGAAGAACGGTTGTTGTTTTTCCCTTTTCCGCCGCGGTAGCCGCCGCCTTGTCCGTCTCTGCGTTTAGAAGTGCGCTGGTTCTTGTAGCGTTTGCTGACCATCGGCGCTTCGTCTGTTAAGCGAACTGGTGTGTTGTCCGGCTCTTTTGTAGACATTTTGATAGCAGCCGCAACCACTGTTACTGCATCATGATCTTCAAGCAGCTCAGCTGCCGCTGTCATGTAGAAGTTTAGGTTGTTTTCACTGATTGCCGTGCGAAGACGTTCAACAGTAACCTGCTGCTGGCCTTCTAACGCTTCATCAAGTGTAGGCTCCTTCATGCGGTCCATTTTGCGTTTTGTTGTTTGTTCAATTGCGCGAAGCATGCTTTTCTCACGCGGTGTAATAAACGTCATCGCCATACCTGTTTTTCCTGCACGGCCAGTTCTTCCGATACGGTGAACATAGCTTTCAGGATCTTGAGGCACGTCGAAGTTGTACACGTGTGTGACGCCTGAGATATCAAGTCCGCGAGCGGCAACATCAGTTGCAACAAGAACTTCGATTGCACCTTCTTTAAATTTACGAAGCGCAACCATACGTTTTGCCTGCGTTAAGTCACCGTGAATTCCTTCAGCCGCATATCCGCGAAGGTTCAGGGCTTCAGCCAGCTCATCGACACGGCGTTTTGTACGTCCGAATACGATCGCAAGCTCAGGAGACTGAATGTCAAGAAGGCGAGTCAGTGTATCGAATTTTTTGCGTTCTTGCACTTCCAAATAGAACTGCTGAATGTTAGAAACCGTCATTTCTTTTGCTTTTACTTTTACGTGTTCCGGCTCAGTCATAAAACGCTCTGCAATGCGTTTGATCGGCGCTGGCATTGTAGCAGAGAACAGAAGTGTCTGATGCTCGCTCGGCACGTTTGAAAGAATAGATTCAATGTCGTCAATGAATCCCATGTTCAGCATTTCATCCGCTTCATCCATTACAACAGTGTTTACATTGTTTAAACGAATTGTGCGGCGGTTGATGTGGTCAAGAAGACGTCCAGGTGTTCCGACAATAATATTCGGATTCTTCTTTAACGCCCGGATTTGCCGTCCAATATCCTGTCCGCCGTAAATAGGAAGAACCTTCGCACGTTTATCTTGTCCGATTTTATAT
>NZ_JAVAXX010000312.1:0-6873 GCF_042709275.1 Bacillus sp. LR_5
CCCTTTTGCGGCGTATTTTATATGTTTTGTTATATTTAGTATCCGGTTATTTCTTTCCGATTAAACCTAGATATCAGGAATTGTCTATGCGCATCTGCTGTAAAGCGGCATAGCTGTTAAATGCTCTAAACACTATCATACCATGTTTGGTGTGAAAATGAACCTTTATTATTCGTTTATTAAATCACTTGCTGTGATCAGCACCTCTCGAGGCTTGCTTCCTTTTGCCTCAGAGATCATGCCTTCTGCTTCCATCATATCGATCAGCCTTGCCGCGCGATTGTATCCGATTCTGAACCTTCTTTGCAGACTTGAAGTGCTCGCGCTGTTTTGCTCAACAACAAACTCACACGCTTCGTTAAACAGTTCATCCTCTTCTTTCAGGGCTGATCCTTGTCTTACAAGCTCTTCTTGTTCAAATAAATAGGTTGGCGGCATTTGTTTTCTGACGTGAGAAACAACGCGGTCGATTTCGCGGTCCGATACAAAGTTCCCTTGAAGGCGGACAGGTTTTCCCGAGCCGTTTTCCAAAAAGAGCATATCCCCTTTTCCGAGAAGCTTTTCTGCACCGGCGATGTCAATGATCGTTCGGGAATCAACCTGGCTTGAGACAGAAAATGCGATTCTCGTTGGGATATTCGCCTTAATCAGGCCGGTAATGACATCGACTGACGGCCGCTGGGTTGCGACAAGCAGATGAATTCCGCACGCTCTGGCTTTTTGGGCGATCCGCGCAATGCTCTCTTCCACATCATTTGGAGCCACCATCATCAAATCAGCAAGCTCATCAATAACCACAACTAAATACGGCAGCTTTTCGCCCGTGTGATGATCAGCGGTTAATTGATTAAAGCGGTCAATGTCGCGAACACCTGAATGGGCAAACAGCTCATAGCGCCGCTCCATTTCCTCAACGACCCACTTTAACGCAGCCGTAGCCGCTTTGGCGTCAGTAATGACCGGGCTGACGAGATGAGGAATTTTGTTGTAAGGGGCCAGCTCTACCATTTTCGGATCAATCAGCAGCACCTTTACCTCACTCGGATCGGCTTTATACAGCAGGCTGACTAATATTGTATTGATGCAAACGCTTTTTCCCGAGCCCGTGGCGCCCGCAATCAAACCATGCGGCATTTTCTTTAAGTCGATGACGACAGGGTTCCCTGAGATATCCAATCCCAGCGCAGCCGTGAGCGGTGACTTGCTTGTCCTGAAGGCTGCGCTGCGAATCATCTGGCGCAAATCAACCACCTTGCTCGAGCGGTTTGGCACTTCAATTCCGATCGTGTTTTTCCCCGGAATCGGCGCTTCAATCCGAATATCTCTTGCGGACAGGCTGAGTTTAATATCATCAGATAAGTTGGTGATTTTATTTACCTTTACGCCTGGTTCAGGATGTACTTCAAATCTTGTGACAGACGGCCCCTGGGTCACATGGACCACATTGGCGCGGACATTGAAATTTTTCAGGGTCAAATCAAGAAGCTGACGCTGTTCTTCGATCCACGCAGTATCGTCCTGAACTTGTGCTGGCGGGACATCAAGCAGTGCAACATTCGGAAACACATAACTGCCGCGGCGCTCCTCTGCTTTTTGCTGTTTATGCGTATCTCTTTTCAGCATCATGACATTAAAAGGAACGGACGGCCCTTTTTGAGGAGATGCGCTTCGTTCAGTCCGTTTCTCCTGCATGACAGGCCTTTTTTGCGGCTCCTCTATAGCTGCATGTGTTTCGTTCGCATGGATTTCCTGCCGGTTTTGATAGGCTGCAGCAAACGGTCTGGAACCCTGCTCCAGGCTGTCATTCTGCACCGATTCTGTCTGGCTGTCTGGCTGAACATCTATCTTCGTGTCCTCAGCTTCTCCCAGGATATCGTACTGATTATTTATTATGCTGTCTGATGGCGCTTCTAATTCTTTGGCATCAGTTTCTGCTTGAGTCAGAGCCTCAGATGCTGAATGCTCATGATCAGTAAATAAGGAAGGCTCGTCCTGTTGAATTTCCATTTGCTCTTCTTGAACAGATGGGGTCTCAGCAGCTTCTGCCGCGATTTCGTGATGATTGTTTACTGAGCTGTCTGACGGCTCTTCTGATACTTCAGCCTCAGATACTGCCTCTGTCAGAGACTTAGGTACTGTTTGCTCTTCATCTTGTTCAGCGCGGAACACAGGTTCTTCTAATTCCTCTGGCTGTTGTTCCCTTTGTTCTTCTTGAATCTCAGCCGTTGCAGACTTGATGTCTTTACGGCTTACTTCACTGCCTGTAAGGTCTTCTTGTGGCTCAGCCAACGTATCTGCCAGTGTCTTAGGTGCTGTTTGCTCTTCATGTTGTTCACCGCGGAACACAGGCTCTTCCAATTTCTCTGGCTGTTGTTCCCTTTGTTCTTCTTGAATCTCAGCTGTTGCAGACTTGATGTCTTCACGGCTTACTTCGCTGCCTGTAAGGCCTTCTTGTGGCTCAGCCACCGTATCTGTCAGTATCTTAGGTGCTGTTTGCTCTTCATGTTGTCCCGCAGGGAAGAAAGGCGCGTCTTTTTCTGGCTGCTGAATGTCTGCAGCAGAAGGCACTCTCTTGTCTGACCGCCCTTCGGCTGGGCGCTGCGCCAGCGCTTCTTCACGCCCTGCAGTCGTTCTGTTTAATACGCCAGAAGGCTGTTCTTCGAATTGGCTATCCGGAAAGGGTCGTTCTTTCACGTGCTGTACCGGTCTGTCTGGAGC
This sequence comes from Bacillus sp. LR_5, assembly GCF_042709275.1. Classification (NCBI taxonomy): domain Bacteria; kingdom Bacillati; phylum Bacillota; class Bacilli; order Caryophanales; family Bacillaceae; genus Bacillus; species Bacillus sp. LR_5. Next base: position 2,719 of record NZ_JAVAXX010000312.1, read on the forward strand.
AGGATAGCTGCGTTCACGTTCAATCTCTTCGGACAGCAGTGTTACTTTCTCTTTTACAGATTTGTCCGGTGCCTTCAATGTTTCAGAAGGCTGTTTCGGCACATCCTTTTTGACGGATGGTTTTTGATTGAATCCATATACAGGCGAAGGGATATTTGTCGGTTTAAACGGTTTCTTCGCCGGCTCTGATGTTTGATATGTATGCTGCTCTGTTTCATCTTTGGGACGTTCTCTGTATGATGCGGCGCTTGGACGAGGTGCTGATTTCGGTTCGTCCGATGGTGCACGGCGCCTTCTCAAGTCTTGATTTTTGTATCCGTCAGGCACGATTGGAAAACGGAACTTGCCTTTTGGATATTCATAATATATTTTAGGATCTTCCAATCTTTTTAATTGTCCTTCAGGATGATGTACTTCTTGTTGCTGCGGAATTTGAGCAGGTTTTTTCTCCCGTTCAGCATTCTCTTCGCTCTCGCCTAAAAACAAATCAAAAAATTTATGAAGCCAACTCATAATTTATCTCTAACTCCCTTATAGTTTTCTGGGACGGTTTTTAGTATACCATTGCTGGTCGGCCCAGAAAAGATTAAGCTTTCAGCAAAATAAAGCCGCTAAACAAGGGCTTAGCGGCTTTTTTCACATGATTCGTTTTTTGGGTCGGATTTATGGGAGTCTAAAACTGAAATGCGTCTCCCGCCTTATGGTCTCCTTCTAGCACCAGAATTCCTTTTTCAGCAGGGGCATCCGGCAAAGCGAGCTCTTTTGCTGAGCAGATCATTCCGCTTGACGGAACGCCGCGAAGCTCTGCATCCTTAATGACAAGTCCGCTCGGCATCACGGCACCCACTTTGGCAACGACAACTTTTTGGCCTTGGTCAACGTTAGGTGCGCCGCAGACGATCTGAAGCGTTTCTTCTCCTACATTGACTTTACATACGCTTAGTTTATCCGCATTCGGATGTTTTTCTTTTGATTCCACATACCCCACAACAAACTTCGGTGATAAATCAACGACTAATGTTTCTTCAACGCCGTTTCTGCTTAGAATCTCATTCACATCTTGCACGAATGTTTCTGAGAGCGCAACAGGACCGTTTTCATCAATGGTCAAGTAAGTAGACGCATTGAAAATGTTGAAGCCCGTTGTTTCCTTTGTTTCGTTATTGAACATTTTGACGACGTCACCGCGTTTTTCATAGCCTATTTGTTCACGTGTCACATCTTTAAGAGAGACCAGGAGCGTGTCTCCCACACCTTCTTTATTATAAAAAGCGTTCATAAGTAAAAATCCTTTCTAATCCTTTTTCGGACGGCTTTTCGCCAGGATAAACACCGGTTCCAGCTTTCCTTCATTGTACAAAAATGAAAGGGCGGTAATCGGAACGGTGCCGCCTGCAAAGAAGCTCATCGACATTTGTCCTAGAATATCATACCCCGATTCATTCCGGATGTCAGCAAGAATCAGAACGTCCTGATGCGGAACAGAGATTGCCAGCTCACCTTCTGCACGTTGCTTGTACTCATTTAAAACCGCTTCGTTCAGAATCCGGCTGGCGTCGTAACCGTCGTTTGCCCTGAAGAAATAAAAGTAATTACCGGCAACCGTATCCTCTTTGACAACCGTCGGCAGGGAACGGAGATTAAATGCAGCCGTTTCTCTGATCCGCTCTTTTGTCCAGTTTTCTTTCTCAAGCATGCGCTGGTCAATTAAGCGATAGGTTTTCCCAAGATCAAGCGCATAATAAATTCTTGTCTCTGCGGTATGATCGTCATAAATGAGCGGAATATCTTCGCTGGACTTGTCCGGGAAAGAAGTCGAGCGGATAACCGGATAAATGCGGCTTTCTTTTCCGGTCATTTCCTGAGCCTTCCCTTCCATTGCCGTCATTGCTTCGGAGACATAGTACACAATCTCATCAATGGCTTCGTCTTTTTTCAGTTCCCATTTTGCAATAATCGGCGGCAGGTCGAGCGTAATTCCTTTTTTGGTCGTTTGATCCTCAACACGGAGGGTGTCTTTTTCTCTGTCAAACAGAAAGGAGCGATTCTCGTGCTGAAGGCGCTGTTTCAGTATATCTGACAGCTTCCTTGAGGTCATTTTCAAACCGGGTATCCTCCTTTACGCTTTTGCGAGAGAGTCAGTTAAAAACTGTTCAATTTCTTCTTTTGTTTTGCGGTCTTTGCTCACAAAACGATTGACTTCTTTTCCTTCATTAAACACAACAAAGCTTGGGATCCCGTAAATTTCCCACTCTGCACACGTATCAATGAATTTGTCACGGTCTACGTAGTAGTAAGTGAATTCAGGGAAGTTCGCTTCCAGTTCAGGCAGAAAAGGCTCTACAAAACGGCAATCCGGGCACCAGTCAGCTGAAAACATAAATACCGCCCAATCATCCTTTACCGCTTTTTCCAGCTCTTGAGTTGATTCAATTTTTTTCATTTCATATCCCTCCAGTTGTTTATGTTCTTACATGTTTGTTTATCGATACTCGTCCATTTGGATCATACCAAACTGCTTGCGGCAAAACCACTTATATGCAACGAATGGATATGTAAGATTGGCTTTCCCATTATCATTAGCATATTTCATTTGCATTATCAAGCACGTTTCGTTTAACATCGTGTACATGAGGGTAAAATTTACAGATGGACATACATAAGGAGGGATTCAGTATGGAGTTTATCGTCTATTTAGCAGGAGAAATCCACAGCAATTGGCGTGAGGAAATCAAAGAGAAAACAAAATCACTGAAGCTGCCGATTACGTTTGTCGGCCCGATGGAGAATCATGACCGATCAGACAATATCGGAGAAGAAATTATGGGCGTTCAGCCAAATGCCGTTTTGAAGGATGATAAAGCCTCAGACATGAACAACTTCAGAACCGCCGTCCTGATGAATAAAGCAGACTTTGTGATCGCCCTGTTTGGCGAAAAATACAAACAGTGGAACACGGCAATGGATGCATCATATGCAATCGCAAAAGGAAAACCCCTGATTATTATCCGGCCGGAATCGCTCCACCATCCGTTAAAAGAGCTTTCCAACAAAGCGAATATAACGGTTGAAACCGTGAACCAAGCCATTAAGGCCCTTTCCTATGTATTTGAAACAGAATAAGAAAAAAGCTTGTCGATCCGGGCTTACTGCCCCGTTCAACAAGCTTTCATGAAATCCTACATATTTTCTTTAATCGCATCCACTGTCTGCTTATCGCAGGCTGTTACAAGTTTGATGAGCATTTCTTTAGCAGCAGCATAATCATCAATATGAATGATAGAAGCGTTCGTATGAATGTAGCGGGAACAAATTCCGATAACCGCTGAAGGAACGCCGCTGTTCGAAATATGAACTCTGCCTGCATCTGTTCCCCCGCCTGATACAAAATATTGATATGGAATATCATGTGTTTCCGCCATATCAAGAACAAATTCTCTCATTCCGCGGTGCATGACTGTCGTTCTGTCAAGAATACGGAGCAAAAAGCCGTTTCCAAGCTGGCCAAATTCATTTTTGTCACCGCTCATATCGTTTGCCGGACTGGCGTCAAGCGCGAAAAACAAGTCCGGTTTAATCATATGAGAAGCCGTCTGCGCGCCTCTCAGTCCCACTTCTTCCTGAACAGTTGCACCCGCATAAAGTGTGTTCGGAAGTTCTTTTCCGTGCAATTCCTTCAGAAGTTCTATGCTCAAGCCGCATCCATACCGGTTATCCCACGCTTTTGATAATATTTTCTTTTCATTCGCCATCGTCGTAAACGGACAGACAGGAACAATCTGCTGTCCCGGTTTTATGCCGATTTTGATAGCGTCTTCCTTATCATCCGCTCCGATATCGATCATCATGTTTTTGATATCCATCGGGCGGTTTCGCTGAGCATCTGTCAGCAGATGCGGCGGTATGCTTGAAATCACACCCGGAACCGGCCCGTTATCTGTTTGAATTTCAACTCGCTGTGCAAGCAGCACCTGGCTCCACCAGCCCCCGAGCGTCTGGAACCTGAGCAGCCCGTTGTCTGTGATGGATGTAACCATGAAGCCGACTTCGTCCATATGCCCGGCTACCATGATTCTCGGTGCGCCCTCTGCGCCTTTTCTCACCCCGAAAACACTTCCCAGTTTGTCCTGAACGATGTCATCGGCATATTTGGCA
>NZ_JAVAXX010000313.1:0-6827 GCF_042709275.1 Bacillus sp. LR_5
CACCACAATGAATATGCAGGAAGCGCTTCAGTTTTCGATTTTTCCGTCACTGTTGCTGCTTTTGACCCTATTTCGTTTGGGCTTGAACGTCTCAACTACCCGTTCAATTCTTTCACACGGTGAGGGAGGGAAAGTCGTCGAGACTTTCGGAAATTTCGTTGTCGGCGGAAATGTATTAGTTGGACTCGTTGTATTTATCATCCTTATTATTATTCAGTTTATCGTCATTACAAAAGGTGCTGAACGTGTTTCCGAGGTTGCAGCAAGGTTTACGCTGGACGCAATGCCGGGGAAGCAGATGAGTATTGATGCTGATTTAAACGCAGGGATGATTACCGAACAGGAAGCGAAGCATCGCCGCGAAAAAGTGGCAAGAGAAGCAGACTTTTATGGAGCAATGGACGGTGCCAGTAAATTTGTAAAAGGTGACGCCATTGCCGGAATCATCATTGTGATGATCAATATTATTTTCGGAATCGTGATCGGAATGCTTCAGCAGGGCATGTCCATTCAAGAGGCTGCTTCACACTTTACGATGCTGACTGTAGGGGATGGAATTGTTTCGCAAATCCCGGCACTGTTAATTTCTACGGCTACGGGTATTGTGGTCACAAGAGCTGCCTCTGAAGGAAACTTAGGGCATGACATTACAGGCCAGCTGTTTGCGTATCCAAAGCTTTTATACGTCGCAGCAGCTACGATCATGCTTTTAGGTATTTTCACTCCGATCGGCATCCTTCTGACGGGGCCGCTTGCGGGATTGCTTGCTTTTGGCGCATATTCACTATCTAAATCAGGTAAGGAAAAAGAAGAAGTGGATGAGATTCTTGAGGAAGAGGCTGAGGCGGACGAGCTTAAAAGCCCTGAAAGTGTTGTTCAGCTTCTGCATATAGATCCGATAGAATTTGAGTTTGGATATGGCCTGATACCGCTTGCTGATGCCAATCAAGGCGGTGATTTATTAGACCGAATTGTTATGATACGCCGCCAGTTGGCTTTGGAACTCGGACTTGTCATTCCTGTCGTGCGAATCAGAGATAATATAGCGTTGCAGCCTAATGAATACCGATTGAAAATTAAAGGAAACGAGGTAGCAAAAGGCGAGCTGTTGCTTGATCATTATTTAGCGATGTCGCCTACTCCTGAGGACGATCTCATTGAAGGGATTGAAACAGTGGAGCCTTCATTCGGGCTGCCGGCTAAATGGATTAGCGAAGCGGTAAAGGATGAAGCCGACATGCTTGGTTATACAGTAGTTGATCCTGCATCAGTCGTTTCAACGCATATTACGGAGAAAATTAAGCAGCATGCCCACGAATTGATCGGAAGGCAGGAGACAAAACAGCTGATCGATCACTTGAAAGAATCGTATCCAGTCCTGGTTGAAGAGGTTACGCCGAATCCATTGTCTGTCGGTGATATTCAGAAAGTGCTTGCTAAGCTTTTAAAAGAAAAAGTTTCAATTCGAAACTTAGTAACGATTTTTGAAACACTTGCTGACTATGGGAAATTAACAACAGATTCTGATCTCTTGACAGAGTATACAAGACAAGCGCTTGCTAAACAAATTACAGCCCAGTTTGCCAAAGAAAATGAAGTGTTGAAGGTTGTTACTTGTTCCGGCCGTGTAGAAAAAGCAATAGCAGACGGTGTGCAGCAGACGGAGCACGGGAACTATTTATCACTTGAACCAGATATTTCAGAAAGTATAGTGCGCTCTGTCGCTAAAGAAGCTGAACAGCTCTCATTACGTCAGGAAACCGCGATTCTTCTTTGCTCGCCGCCGGTCAGAATGTATGTGAAACAGCTTCTGGAACGGTACTTCCCTGATCTTCCGGTACTCTCTTATAACGAACTTGAGGCGAATGTTGAGGTACAAAGCATTGGAGTGGTGGATATTTAATGAAAATAAAAAAATTTACTGCTGCTTCAATGCAAGAAGCGGCACTTCTCATCAGAAAAGAGTTGGGCAATGAAGCGGTCATATTAAATTCGAAAAAAATTAAAAAGCGAAAATGGTTTGGCCTCGTCAACAAGCCTGCTGTTGAAGTAATCGCCGTATTGGATCAGGACTTTCTTGAGAAAAAAACGCCTCAGAAGGCAGCTGAACCGAAACAAACATTAAAAACTTCGGTCAGCAGTCCGAAAATAGAGGAGAGAACATATCCCCCTCAAATTCCGGCGCAACAGGAGCTAGGTGATTTTTCAGCATATCAATCTGTACTTCCTGAGCCGCTGCGAAAAGCAGAAAAGCTTTTGCAAGAAACAGGGATCAAAGAGTCTACGAAAACGAACACTCTGAAAAAATTGCTTCGCTTCTCTGTTGAAGCAGGCGGCTTGACTGAAGAAAATGTTGTCGGCAAACTTCAGGAAATACTATGCGATATGCTGCCCTCAGCAGACAAGTGGCAGGAGCCAATTCATTCAAAATATATCGTTCTCTTTGGTTCAACAGGGGCTGGTAAAACAACTACACTGGCTAAACTCGCAGCCATATCTATGCTTGAAAAACATAAAAAAATCGCTTTTATTACAACAGATACGTATCGTATTGCAGCTGTTGAACAGTTGAAAACATACGCTGAACTGCTGCAGGCTCCTCTGGAAGTTTGCTATACAAAAGAAGAATTTCAGCAGGCGAAGGAGCTATTTTCTGAGTATGATCATGTGTTTGTTGATACAGCTGGAAGAAACTTCAAGGACCCGCAATACATTGATGAACTGAAAGAAACGATTCCTTTTGAGAGTAGCATTCAGTCATTTCTTGTTTTATCCGCGACTGCAAAATATGAAGATATGAAGCATATTGTCAAACGGTTTTCATCCGTCCCTGTCAATCAGTATATTTTTACGAAAATAGATGAAACGACTTCCTTAGGTTCTGTATTTAATATACTGGCAGAATCAAAAATAGGTGTCGGGTTTATGACTAACGGCCAGAATGTGCCTGAGGATATACAGACTGTATCTCCACTTGGTTTTGTGAGGATGCTGTGCAGATGAACAGATATGACCAAGCAGCAACTTTACGGGCGAAAATGGAAAAACGTGAGCGCGTTCTGCCGATGGTTTATTCACAAAAAGCGAAGACACTTGCTGTCATCAGCGGCAAGGGCGGTGTCGGAAAATCCAATATTACCTTAAATATGGCACTTGCGCTGCAGGATAAAGGTAAGAAGGTGCTGCTCATCGACCTTGATATCGGGATGGGGAACATTGATATATTAATGGGAAATTCATCGTCTGCCACGATAATCGATGTTTTAACCGATCGTAAGCCTTTGCTGCAGTCATTATCCATTGGCCCAAAGGGTTTGCGGTATATATCAGGGGGAACCGGTCTGGATGTGATGTTTCAGCTCGATCAGAGAAAATGGACGTTTTTTGCCAATGAACTTTCTCATGCATTAAGCCAGTTCGATTATGTGCTGTTTGATATGGGAGCGGGCTTATCAAAAGATCAACTGCCTTTTATTTTATCAGCAGAAGATATTTTGATTATAACAACTCCCGAGCCGACGGCCATTATGGACGCATACAGCGCTGTCAAGCACTTGGTTTTGACAGAAAATAAGCTTTCAATGAAGGTGGCTGTCAATCGGTGCCGTGACCAAAAGGAAGGGCTTGACGCTTTTTCCCGCCTCTCCCGTACAATTCATATGTTTTTGGATGTTCAGGTTCAGTTTGCCGGTTCCGTTTCTGACGATGTGATCGTGAGCAAAGCGGTTGTCGAACAGGTTCCTTTTTTCATAAAAAGCCCTCAGGCAAAAGCCAGCCGGTCAGTCCGTATTTTAGCGGACGCCTTGTTTGAAAGAGAAGAAACGAGACACAAAGAAGACAAACAGACATTTATTGAGAAATTATCTTCTTTTTTAATGAGGAGGGCTTAATTTGATTCGTGTGCTTGTAGTTGATGATTCAGCTTTTATGAGAAAAATGATAAGTGATTTTCTGACCGAAGAAAAGCAGATAGAAGTAATCGGAACTGCGAGAAACGGAGAAGAAGCGCTTAAGAAGATTGAATTATTAAAACCGGATGTTATTACTCTAGATGTTGAAATGCCGGTCATGAATGGGACAGATACGCTCCGCAAAATTATTGAGATTTATAACTTGCCGGTCATTATGGTGTCTAGCCAGACCGAGAAAGGTAAAGAATGCACAATTAATTGTTTGGAGATCGGTGCCTTTGACTTTATCACAAAGCCATCAGGCTCAATATCTCTGGATCTATACAAAATTAAAGAACAATTAGTTGAGCGTGTCGTCGCGGCAGGACTTTCCGGCAAGCGGAAACGTCCTGTTTCCCAGACAGTTCGGCCCGAACCTATTGTGCGTGCTGTCGTTAAGCCTGAATTAAGCAAACCGAAACCTGGCACGGGCAGACAAATTGTGTGTATCGGCACATCAACAGGCGGTCCACGGGCGTTACAAAAGGTGATACCGAAGCTCCCTAAGGATTTGAACGCACCAGTGGTTGTCGTACAGCACATGCCTGAAGGGTTTACTGCTTCTTTGGCTGATCGGCTGAATCATTTATCTGACATTCAGGTAAAAGAAGCAAAAGATGGTGAAGCAGCTCTTAACGGCTGTGTTTACATAGCACCGGGCGGAAAAAACATATCCGTTATTAAAAACAGCGAAGGACTCCAGATTGTGCTTGATAACCATGACACACCAAGCCGTCATAAACCATCTGCTGATTATTTATTCCGTTCTGTCGGGAAACTGACAGATTATGAAAAAGTAGCGGTTATCATGACCGGCATGGGCAGTGACGGCACTGCTGGGCTAAAGGACATGCTAACAGCCGGCAATGTGAAAGCCATTGCGGAGTCTGAAGAATCTTGTGTCGTATACGGGATGCCAAAAGCTGCTGTTAAAGCGGGTCTCATTCATGAGATTAAACATGTGGAAGATATCGCAGCATCCATCACAAGCTGTGTGAAAAAAGAGAGGGTGTGATTCAAATGGATATGAATCAGTATTTAGATGTCTTTATTGATGAGAGTAAAGAACATTTACAAACATGTAATGAAAAGCTTCTTCTTTTAGAGAAAGACCCGACTGATCTTCAGCTCGTACATGATATATTCAGGGCTGCCCATACATTAAAAGGAATGAGCGCAACGATGGGCTACACGGATTTAGCACATCTAACCCATCTGCTTGAAAACGTGCTGGATGCAATCCGAAACGGAGACATGGCAGTCACATCAGACTGGCTGGATATTTTGTTTGAAGCTCTGGATCACCTGGAAGCAATGGTTCAGTCTATTATTGATGGCGGGGATGGTAAAAGAGATATCTCAGAAGTGAGTGCCAAGCTTGATGTGAATGGTGCGCACGCTGAATCCGCCGCCTCCGCGGAACCTGCAGAAGCACAGAGTTCAGCATCTGATTGGGAATATGATGAATTTGAACGTACAGTTATACAAGAAGCGGAGGAGCAAGGCTTCAAACGATATGAAATCAAGATTTCGCTGAACGAAAACTGTATGTTAAAAGCAGTTCGTGTCTATATGGTGTTTGAAAAACTAAATGAAGTCGGAGAAGTAGCCAAAACAATTCCAAGTGCTGAAGTGCTTGAAACAGAAGATTTTGGAACTGATTTTCAAGTTTGTTTCTTAACACATCAATCAGCAGAAGACATTGAACAATTAATTAATGGCGTATCGGAAATTGAGCATGTTGAAGTCATTCAAGGGGCTCCTTTAACATCAGCTGAAAAGCCTGAAGAATCTAAGCAAGAAGATTCACCAGCAGCAGCTGTACCTGCGAAGCAGGAGAAACAAAAACAGCCTGCTAAAAACGATGAACAGGCGAAGCATTCAGCCGGCGGATCTAAAACAATTCGTGTCAACATTGACAGGCTTGATTCTTTAATGAACTTATTTGAAGAGCTTGTCATTGACCGCGGGCGTCTCGAGCAGATTGCGAAAGAGCTTGAGCACAATGAACTGACTGAAACGGTTGAAAGAATGACGAGAATTTCCGGAGATTTGCAATCGATTATTCTGAATATGAGAATGGTCCCGGTTGAAACCGTTTTTAACAGATTCCCGAGAATGATTCGCCAGCTTCAGAAAGAGCTGAATAAAAAAATTGAACTCTCGATCATCGGTGCGGAAACTGAACTGGATCGTACAGTAATTGATGAAATCGGAGATCCACTCGTTCACTTGATCAGAAACAGTATTGACCATGGTATCGAGGCGCCGGAAACACGTTTGCAAAAGGGAAAACCGGAATCAGGAAAAGTTGTGCTTAAAGCTTATCACAGCGGCAACCATGTCTTTATCGAAGTAGAGGATGACGGCGCAGGCCTTAATCGCAAAAAAATTCTGGAAAAAGCGCTTGAGCGCGGGGTCATAACGGAAAAAGAAGCTGAAACCTTAGAAGACAACCAAATTTACGAATTGATTTTTGCTCCGGGGTTCTCAACTGCTGACCAAATTTCTGATATTTCCGGCCGCGGTGTAGGACTTGACGTTGTAAAAAACAAACTGGAGTCTCTTGGCGGTTCAGTCAGTGTGAAATCAGCCGAGGGTCAAGGCTCTCTATTCAGCATCCAGCTGCCGCTTACCTTGTCTATTATTTCAGTTCTGCTGATTAAGTTGGAAGAAGAGACATTTGCCATTCCGATTTCTTCAATCATTGAAACAGCAGTTATTGACAGAAAAGACATTTTGCAAACGCATGACCGTGAAGTGATTGACTTTAGAGGGCATATTGTCCCTGTCGTTTATTTAAAAGAAGAGTTTAAAATAGAAGATACAAGAAAAGATGCGGAACAGCTCCATATCATTGTCGTGAAAAAAGGCGAC
>NZ_JAVAXX010000314.1:0-6821 GCF_042709275.1 Bacillus sp. LR_5
TACCACAATGAATATGCAGGAAGCGCTTCAGTTTTCGATTTTCCCGTCACTGTTGCTGCTTTTAACCTTATTTCGTTTGGGCTTGAACGTCTCAACTACCCGTTCAATTCTTTCACATGGTGAGGGAGGAAAAGTCGTCGAGACTTTCGGAAATTTCGTTGTCGGCGGGAATGTATTAGTTGGACTCGTTGTATTTATCATCCTTATTATTATTCAATTTATCGTCATTACGAAAGGTGCTGAACGTGTTTCCGAGGTTGCAGCAAGGTTTACGCTGGACGCAATGCCGGGGAAGCAGATGAGTATTGATGCTGACTTAAACGCAGGGATGATTACCGAACAGGAAGCGAAGCACCGCCGCGAAAAAGTGGCAAGAGAAGCAGACTTTTATGGAGCAATGGACGGTGCCAGTAAATTTGTAAAAGGCGACGCGATTGCCGGAATCATCATTGTGATGATCAATATTATTTTTGGTATCGTGATCGGAATGCTTCAGCAGGGAATGTCCATTCAAGAGGCCGCTTCACAATTTACGATGCTGACTGTCGGGGATGGAATTGTTTCGCAAATTCCGGCGCTGTTAATTTCTACAGCTACGGGTATTGTCGTGACAAGAGCTGCCTCTGAAGGAAACTTAGGGCATGACATTACAGGTCAGCTGTTTGCTTATCCAAAGCTTTTATACGTCGCAGCATCTACGATTCTGCTTCTTGGTATTTTCACTCCGATTGGCATTTTTCTGACGGGGCCGCTTGCAGGGCTGCTTGCTTTCGGCGCTTATATGCTATCTAAATCAGGTAAGGAAAAAGAAGAAGTGGATGAGATTCTCGAAGAAGAGGCTGAGGTTGACGACCTTAAAAGCCCTGAAAGCGTTGTTCAGCTTCTGCACATCGATCCGATAGAATTTGAGTTTGGATATGGCCTGATACCGCTTGCTGATGCTAATCAAGGCGGTGATTTATTAGACCGAATTGTCATGATTCGCCGTCAGTTGGCTCTGGAACTTGGGCTTGTCATTCCTGTCGTGCGAATCAGAGACAATATAGCGTTGCAGCCAAATGAATACCGATTGAAAATTAAAGGCAACGAAGTAGCAAAAGGCGAGCTGTTGCTTGATCATTATTTAGCGATGTCGCCTACACCTGAAGACGATCTCATCGAAGGGATTGAAACAGTGGAACCGTCATTCGGACTGCCGGCCAAATGGATTAGCGAATCGGTAAAAGATGAAGCTGACATGCTTGGTTATACAGTTGTCGATCCTGCTTCAGTCGTTTCGACTCATATTACGGAGAAAATTAAGCAGTATGCCCACGAATTAATCGGAAGACAGGAGACGAAACAGCTGATCGACCATTTGAAAGAAACGTATCCAGTCCTTGTTGAAGAGGTTACGCCAAATCCGTTGTCTGTCGGTGATATTCAAAAGGTGCTGGCCAAGCTTTTAAAAGAAAAAGTTTCAATCCGAAACTTAGTAACGATTTTTGAAACGCTTGCTGACTATGGAAAATTAACAACAGATTCTGATCTTTTGACAGAGTATACAAGACAGGCACTGGCAAAACAAATTACAGCCCAGTTTGCCAAAGAAAATGAAGTGTTGAAGGTTGTTACTTGTTCGGGTCGTGTAGAAAAGGCAATTGCAGATGGCGTACAGCAAACGGAACACGGGAATTATTTGTCGCTTGAACCAGATGTTTCAGAAAGTATTGTACGCTCTGTCGCTAAAGAAGCCGAACAGCTCTCATTACGTCAGGAAACTGCGATTCTTCTCTGCTCGCCGCCTGTCAGAATGTATGTGAAACAGCTTCTGGAACGATACTTCCCTGATCTTCCGGTACTTTCCTATAACGAACTTGAGGCGAATGTTGAGGTACAAAGCATTGGAGTGGTGGATATTTAATGAAAATAAAAAAATTTACTGCTGCTTCAATGCAAGAAGCGGCACTTCTCATCAGAAAAGAGTTAGGTAATGAAGCGGTCATATTAAATTCGAAAAAAATTAAAAAGCGAAAATGGTTTGGACTCATCAATAAGCCTGCTGTTGAAGTAATTGCCGTATTGGATCAGGACTTTCTTGAAAACAAAACGCCTCAGATAGCTGCTGAGCCGAAACAAACATTAAAAACTCCGGTCAGCAGTCCGAAAATAGAGGAGAGGATATATCCCCCTCAAACTCCGGCGCAACATGAGCCCGGTGATTTTTCAGTGTATCAATCTGTACTTCCTGAGCCGCTGCAAAAAGCAGAAAAGCTTTTGCAAGAAACGGGTATTAAAGAGTCAACGAAGACGAGCGCTCTGAAAAAATTGCTTCGATGCTCTGTGGAAGCGGGCGGTCTGACGGAAGAAAACGTGGTTGGCAAACTTCAGGATATACTATGCGATACGCTACCTTCAGGAGACAAGTGGCAGGAGCCTATTCACTCAAAGTATATCGTGCTGTTTGGTTCAACAGGGGCAGGAAAAACAACAACACTTGCTAAGCTCGCAGCCATATCTATGCTTGAAAAACAAAAAAAAATTGCTTTTATTACAACAGATACGTATCGGATAGCAGCTGTTGAACAGTTGAAAACATACGCCGAACTGCTGCAGGCTCCTCTGGAAGTTTGCTATACAAAAGAAGAATTCCAGCAGGCGAAGGAGTTATTTTCTGAGTATGATCATGTGTTTATTGATACAGCCGGAAGAAACTTCAAGGAGCAGCAATACATTGATGAATTGAAAGAAACGATTCCTTTTGAGAGTAGCATTCAGTCATTTCTCGTTTTATCCGCGACTGCAAAATATGAAGATATGAAGCATATTGTCAAACGGTTTTCATCCGTCCCTGTCAATCAGTTTATTTTTACGAAAATAGATGAGACTACTTCCTTGGGTTCTGTATTTAATATACTGGCAGAATCAAAAATAGGTGCCGGGTTTATAACGGATGGCCAGAATGTGCCGGAGGATATACAGACTGTATCTCCACTTGATTTTGTAAGGATGCTGTGCAGATGAACAGATTTGACCAAGCAGCAACTTTACGGGCGAAAATGGAAAAGCGTCAGCGTGTTCTGCCAATGGTTTATTCACAAAAAGCGAAGACACTTGCTGTCATTAGCGGCAAGGGCGGTGTCGGCAAATCCAATATTACTTTAAACATGGCCCTTGCGCTGCAGGATAAAGGTAAGAAGGTATTGCTTATTGATCTTGATATTGGGATGGGGAACATTGATATATTAATGGGAAACTCATCTTCCGCCACGATTATCGATGTATTCACCGATCGCAAGCCTTTGATGCAGTCATTATCCACTGGGCCAAAGGGTTTGCGGTATATATCAGGGGGAACCGGTCTGGATGTAATGTTTCAGCTGGATCAGAGAAAATGGGCGTTTTTTGCTAATGAGCTTTCTCATGCGTTAAGCCAGTTCGACTATGTGCTGTTTGACATGGGAGCGGGCTTATCAAAAGATCAGCTGCCTTTTATTTTATCGGCAGAAGATATTTTGATCATAACAACTCCCGAACCGACGGCCATCATGGACGCATACAGCGCTGTCAAGCACTTGGTTTTGACAGAAAATAAACTTTCGATGAAGGTGGCTGTCAATCGGTGCCGTGATCAAAAGGAAGGGCTAGACGCCTTTACCCGCCTTTCCCGCACGATTCATATGTTTTTGGATGCTCAGGTTCAGTTTGCCGGTTCCGTTTCTGACGATGCGATCGTGAGCAAAGCAGTTGTCGAACAGGTTCCTTTTTTCATAAAAAGTCCTCAGGCAAAAGCCAGCCGGTCAGTCCGTGTTTTAGCGGACGCCTTGTTTGAAAGAGAAGAAACAAGACACAAAGAAAACAAACAGACATTTATTGAGAAATTATCTTCTTTTTTAATGAGGAGGGCTTAATTTGATTCGTGTGCTTGTAGTTGATGATTCAGCTTTCATGAGAAAAATGATAAGTGATTTTTTAACCGAGGAAAAGCAGATAGACGTAATCGGAACTGCGAGAAACGGAGAAGAAGCGCTTAAGAAGATTGAATTACTAAAGCCAGATGTTATTACTCTTGATGTTGAAATGCCGGTCATGAACGGGACAGACACACTGCGCAAAATTATCGAGATTTATAACTTGCCGGTCATCATGGTGTCAAGCCAGACAGAGAAAGGCAAAGAGTGCACAATTAATTGTTTAGAGATCGGCGCCTTTGACTTTATCACAAAGCCATCAGGCTCCATATCTCTGGATTTGTACAAAATTAAAGAACAATTAGTTGAGCGTGTCATCGCGGCTGGGCTTTCCGGCAAGCGGAAACATCCTGTTTCACAGGCAGTTCGGCCTGAACCTATAGTGCGTGCTGTAAAGCCTGAATTAAGCAAGCCGAAACCCGGCACAGGCAGACAAATTGTATGTATCGGCACATCAACAGGCGGTCCAAGGGCGTTACAAAAGGTGATACCGAAGCTCCCTAAGGATTTGAACGCACCAGTGGTTGTTGTTCAGCACATGCCTGAAGGTTTTACTGCTTCTTTGGCTGAGCGGCTGAATCATTTATCCGACATTCAAGTAAAAGAAGCAAAAGATGGTGAAGCAGCTCTTAACGGCTGTGTTTACATAGCACCGGGAGGAAAAAACATATCCGTTATTAAAAACAGCGGAGGACTCCAGATCGTGCTTGATAATCTCGATACGCCAAGCCGTCATAAACCATCAGCTGATTATTTATTCCGTTCTGTCGGTAAACTGGCAGACTATGAAAAAGTAGCGGTTATCATGACCGGAATGGGCAGTGACGGCACTGCCGGCTTAAAGGACATGCTTATGGCCGGCAATGTGAAAGCCATTGCGGAGTCTGAAGAATCTTGTGTCGTATATGGGATGCCGAAAGCAGCTGTTAAAGCGGGCCTCATCCATGAGATTAAACATGTGGAAGATATCGCAGCATCCATCACAAGCTGTGTGAAAAAAGAGAGGATGTGATTCAAATGGATATGAATCAGTATTTAGATGTCTTTATTGATGAGAGTAAAGAACATTTACAAACATGTAATGAAAAGCTTCTCCTTTTAGAGAAAGACCCGACTGACCTTCAGCTCGTTCATGATATATTCAGGGCTGCCCATACATTAAAAGGAATGAGCGCAACGATGGGCTATACCGACTTAGCACATCTAACCCATCTGCTTGAAAATGTGCTGGATGCAATCCGAAACGGAGACATGGCAGTTACCTCAGAATGGCTGGATATTTTGTTTGAAGCCCTGGATCACCTGGAAGCTATGGTTCAGTCTATTATTGACGGCGGGGATGGTAAAAGAGATATCTCAGAAGTGAGTGCCAAGCTTGATGTGAATGGTGCACACGCTGAAATGGCTGCCTCAGCGGAACCTGCAGAAGCACAGAATTCAATATCTGATTGGGAATATGACGAGTTTGAACGGACTGTCATACAAGAAGCGGAGGAGCAAGGTTTCAAACGATATGAAATCAAGATTTCTCTGAACGAAAACTGTATGTTAAAAGCAGTTCGTGTCTATATGGTGTTTGAAAAGCTTAATGAAGTCGGAGAAGTAGCCAAAACAATTCCAAGTGCGGAAGTACTTGAAACAGAAGATTTCGGCACTGACTTTCAAGTTTGTTTCTTAACACATCAATCAGCGGAAGAGATTGAACAATTAATCAATGGCGTTTCAGAAATTGAGCATGTTGAAGTCAGTCAAGGGGCTCCTTTAACATCAGCTGAAAAGCCGGCAGAATCTAAGCCGGCAGATTTACCAGCACCTGTACCTGTGAAGCAGGAGAAACAAAAACAGCCTGCTAAAAACGAAGAACAGGCGAAGCACACAGCCGGCGGATCTAAAACAATTCGTGTCAACATTGACAGACTTGATTCTTTAATGAATTTATTTGAAGAGCTTGTCATTGACCGCGGGCGACTCGAGCAGATTGCAAAAGAGCTTGAGCACAATGAACTGACTGAAACGGTTGAACGAATGACGAGAATTTCCGGAGATTTGCAATCGATTATTCTTAATATGAGAATGGTTCCGGTTGAAACTGTTTTTAATCGGTTCCCGAGAATGATTCGCCAGCTTCAAAAAGAGCTGAATAAAAAAATCGAACTCTCGATCATCGGTGCGGAAACTGAACTGGATCGAACAGTGATTGATGAAATCGGAGATCCTCTCGTTCACTTGATCAGAAACAGTATTGATCATGGTATCGAGTCGCCGGAAACACGTTTGCAAAAGGGAAAACCGGAATCAGGAAAAGTTGTGCTTAAAGCTTATCACAGCGGCAATCATGTCTTTATCGAAGTAGAGGATGACGGTGCAGGCCTTAATCGCAAAAAAATTCTCGAAAAAGCGCTTGAGCGCGGGGTCATTACGGAAAAAGAAGCTGAAACCTTAGAAGACAATGAAATTTACGAATTGATCTTTGCTCCAGGGTTCTCAACTGCTGATCAAATTTCTGATATTTCCGGCCGCGGTGTTGGACTTGATGTTGTAAAAAACAAACTGGAGTCTCTGGGCGGTTCAGTCAGTGTGAAATCTGCAGAAGGTCAAGGCTCTCTATTCAGCATCCAGCTTCCGCTTACCTTGTCCATTATTTCAGTTCTCCTAATCAAATTGGAAGAAGAGACATTTGCCATTCCAATTTCTTCAATCATTGAAACGGCAGTTATTGACAGAAAAGACATTTTGCAAACGCATGACCGTGAAGTGATTGACTTTAGAGGGCACATTGTCCCTGTCGTTTATTTAAAAGAAGAGTTTAAAATAGAAGATACAAGACAAGATGCGGAACAGCTCCATATCATTATCGTGAAAAAAGGCGAT
>NZ_JAVAXX010000315.1:0-6787 GCF_042709275.1 Bacillus sp. LR_5
CAGTTGAACATAATAAATAACAGAGAAACCGGTTGCTGGGCTTCATAGGGCCTGTCCCTCCGCCAGCTCGGGATAAGAGTATCCGCTCAATGAAATATCTTATCGTAAAAGGGTTTGCAATGTCAATATGATTCAGAAGAAATAGGCACCTATATTGAGGGAAAACAATGGAAATGCACACACAAAAAATAATAAATAGTATAGACTATTTGAAAATATATGTTATACTAATTCACAATTAGCAAAACACAAAAAACGATAAAGGAAGGTTTCATATGAACTCAGTTGATTTGACCGC
The DNA here is from genome assembly GCF_042709275.1 of Bacillus sp. LR_5. Taxonomy (NCBI): domain Bacteria; kingdom Bacillati; phylum Bacillota; class Bacilli; order Caryophanales; family Bacillaceae; genus Bacillus; species Bacillus sp. LR_5. Next base: position 299 of record NZ_JAVAXX010000315.1, read on the forward strand.
TGATTTACAAGCCTTATTAACATGTCCAAATGTGCGTCATAATTTATCTGCAGCACAGCTAACAGAAAAAGTCCTCTCCCGAAACGAAGGCATTTTAACATCCACAGGTGCTGTTCGCGCGACAACAGGCGCTTACACAGGACGCTCACCTAAAGATAAATTCATCGTGGAGGAAGAAAGCACGAAAAATAAGATCGATTGGGGCCCGGTGAATCAGCCCATTTCAGAAGAAGCGTTTGAGCGGCTGTACACGAAAGTTGTCAGCTATTTAAAGGAGCGAGATGAACTGTTTGTTTTCGAAGGATTTGCCGGAGCAGACGAGAAATACAGGCTGCCAATCACTGTCGTAAATGAGTTCGCATGGCACAATTTATTTGCGCGGCAGCTGTTTATCCGTCCGGAAGGAAATGATAAGAAAACAGTTGAGCAGCCGTTCACCATTCTTTCTGCTCCGCATTTCAAAGCGGATCCAAAAACAGACGGCACTCATTCCGAAACGTTTATTATTGTCTCTTTCGAAAAGCGGACGATCTTAATCGGCGGAACTGAGTATGCCGGTGAAATGAAGAAGTCCATTTTCTCCATTATGAATTTCCTGCTGCCTGAAAGAGATATTTTATCTATGCACTGCTCCGCCAATGTCGGTGAAAAAGGCGATGTCGCCCTTTTCTTCGGACTGTCAGGAACAGGCAAGACCACCTTGTCGGCAGATGCTGACCGCAAGCTGATCGGTGACGATGAACATGGCTGGTCTGATACAGGCGTCTTTAATATTGAAGGCGGATGCTACGCTAAGTGCATTCATTTAAGCGAGGAAAAGGAACCGCAAATCTTTAACGCGATCCGTTTCGGGTCTGTTCTCGAAAATGTCGTTGTTGACGAAGATACACGCGAAGCCAATTATGATGATTCCTTCTATACTGAAAACACGCGGGCAGCTTACCCGATTCATATGATTGACAACATCGTGACTCCAAGCATGGCCGGCCATCCGTCAGCAATTGTATTTTTGACGGCTGATGCCTTCGGAGTCCTGCCGCCGATCAGCAAACTAACGAAGGAGCAGGCCATGTACCATTTCTTGAGCGGTTACACGAGTAAGCTTGCCGGAACCGAACGTGGTGTAACGTCTCCTGAAACGACGTTCTCTACATGCTTCGGCTCACCTTTCCTGCCGCTTCCTGCTCACGTCTATGCTGAAATGCTCGGCAAAAAGATCGATGAACACGGCGCAGACGTTTTCTTAGTCAATACCGGCTGGACCGGGGGCGGCTACGGCACAGGCGAACGAATGAAGCTTTCTTACACTAGAGCAATGGTCAAAGCAGCGATTGAAGGCAAATTAGAGGATGCTGAAATGATAACAGACGATATTTTCGGCCTGCACATTCCGGCACATGTTCCTGGCGTTCCTGATCATATTCTTCAGCCTGAAAACACGTGGACCAACAAGGAAGAATACAAAGAAAAAGCAGTCTACCTTGCAAATGAATTCAAAGAGAACTTTAAAAAGTTCGCACATACCGATGCCATCGCCCAGGCAGGCGGCCCTCTCGTATAAAAAACAAAAGCCAAGAGCAATTATGCTCTTGGCTTGTTTTAATTGACGGAATGCAAAGAAGTCAGCTTGTATGTAATGATGGTCCGGCCTTCTTCCCATTGAAGCTTCTGCACTTCAGCTGTGCCTGACTTTTCGCCAAACTTTGTTTTGCGTACATCCATTGGAATCTCCATCGGATATACTCGGTATCCGTCCTTCTCTAACGTGAATATATTTTCATCTATGCGAACTTCTTTTCCTTTTGTCACAATCAGTGTATTAAATTCAACAGGCATTCCCAAAGTGAAATCCCCTTTCGTTCTCTTTTTTCTTTATCATAACATATTTCACTGTCAGCGGTTTTTCATCCATTGTGTGAGCTGCCGCACGATACGCCGGTTTTCTTTTGGCGGGAAATAATGTGTGAATGTACTGTAGTACCATGTTTCCACCGGCTTATGCAGTTGTTTTAGCTTCTCTTCTAATAAATAGGAATGCTGAATCGAAACATTTTGGTCTTTTTCTCCATGGATTAACAGCACGGGAGCCTGAATTTTGTTTACTTGGTCAAACGGTGTCCTCCATTGATATTCCTCAGGCACCTTTTTCGGTGTTCCGCCGATGACTCTTTTCATCATTCGCCGCAAATCCTGCCGCTCCTCGTATGTAAGAATCATATCACTGACGCCTCCCCAGGAAACAAATGAAGCTGCCTGCCCGCCCATTTCGATCGCAGTGAGCATTCCCATAATTCCGCCGCGGGAAAAACCGAAGATATGGATTCTATCCTTCTTGACATTTGGGTGCTGCTGAAGCAGGCGAAAAGCAGAAAATGCATCCTCCCTGTCTTCTCCGGCAAAATCCTCATTGCCTTCTCCTCCTTGATTGCCTCTGTAAAAAGGAGCAAACACCACAAACCCTTGGGATGCAAACTGGATAATCCGGCCCGGCCGAACCATGCCCACGCTTTTAATCCCGCCGCGCAAATATAAAAATCCGTCATATTGTCCCGGTTCCGCCGGCTCAGCCAGAAGCCCCTTAACCCGTAATCCATTTGACAGATAGCAGATCGTATACAAACGCACATGCTGGCTTGGCGACGGAAATCTTCTTTTCTCTACAATCAAAACAGCCGCCTCCTTTTTTCTATATGCTTTCCTTACTCCAAAATTACATCCGGAGAACCTGGTTAGGCATTCACACATTTTTATACCCATCATACGATATGTAAAGCAAAAAAGGATATTAACTTGATGCGAAATAAGGAGGTTGTCTATGTGAACAGATGGTTAAGGCTGGGCTTCGCCTGTGTCGGCAGTATCTTTCTGATGTTCGCCCTGGCGGCTTGCAAGCAGGAAGAAACGCTCACCAAAGTCAAAGTAGCTGAAGTGACCCATTCAATTTTTTACGCACCTTTATATGTTGCTGAGTCTAAAGGTTTTTTTAAGGAAGAAGGGCTTGATGTCGATGTGAATACGACCTGGGGCGGAGATAAAACGATGACATCGCTTCTTTCCAACGGCTCCGACATCGCGCTTGTCGGGTCAGAAACATCTATTTATGTCGAAGCGCAAGGGGCTAAAGATCCCGTCATTAATTTCGCCCAGCTGACTCAGACAGACGGAACGTTTCTTGTCGCGAGAGAAGATGTTGAACACTTCGACTGGGATCAGCTGAAAGGAAAAACGTTTCTCGGTCAGCGAAAAGGCGGCATGCCGCAAATGGTCGGCGAGTATGTACTGAACAAACATAAGATTGACCCGCATAAGGATATAGACCTCATCCAGAACATAGACTTCGCCAATATTGCCAATGCGTTTGCTTCTGGAACCGGTGAGTATGTACAGCTCTTTGAACCGCAGGCTTCTCTCTTTGAGAAAAAAGGCATCGGCCATATCGTGGCTTCATTCGGAGAAGAATCAGGAGAGGTTCCTTATACGACTTTTATGGCGAAACAAAGCTATTTGAAGAAAAATGAAGACACAGCCGTCAAGTTTACAAAGGCCATTTATAAGGCGCAGCAGTGGGTTGAAAATCATTCTGCGAAGGACATCACAGATGCCATTAAAGATGAATTTGATGATACCGACCCAGACGTCATCGAAACATCCATTGAACGCTATAAAAAACAGCATTCATATTCGCCAGACCCTCTGCTTAACGAAAAAGAATGGGAGCTTCTCCAAACCATTATGGATCAATCGGGAGAACTGCCGAAGCACATTCCATACAATCAGCTTGTAATTAAAGAAATTGCTGAAAAAGTCACCTCGGAGAAATAGGAGGCGCCATCTATGTCTTTCTTACATGTCGACCATGTAACCCATACTTATTTTTCTATTAAAGAAAAAACAACGGCTGTGCGGGATATTCATTTCGATGCCGAAAAAGGCGATTTCATCTCATTTCTCGGCCCAAGCGGCTGCGGAAAAACAACACTGCTTTCCATTATTGCCGGTTTGATTGAGCCATCAGAAGGCAGAGTTCTGATTGAAGGCCGTGAGCCGAATCAAAAAGAACATAATATTGGCTATATGCTTCAGCAGGATTACTTATTTCCCTGGAAATCTATCGAGGAAAATGTGCTTCTCGGTTTAAAAATCGCCGACACGCTGACAGAAGAAAGCAAAGCCGCTGCACTCGGTCTATTGCCGGAGTTCGGCCTCATAGATGTGGAGAAAAAATATCCGAAAGAGCTGTCAGGCGGGATGCGCCAGCGGGCTGCGCTTGCAAGAACACTTGCGCCTAACCCTAGTCTGCTTTTGCTGGATGAGCCATTTTCCGCGCTTGATTTTCAGACAAAGCTGTCTTTGGAAAACCTGGTATTCCGCACATTAAAGGAATATCAAAAAACAGCAGTGCTTGTCACTCATGATATAGGGGAAGCGATAGCGATGAGCGATACGATCTTTTTATTTTCAAATCAGCCGGGCACCATCCATCAGATTTTTACCATTCCTAAGGAATTGGCCGCGATGTTGCCTTTTGACGCCCGTCAGGAACCTTCCTTCCAGACACTGTTTCAAACGATATGGAAGGAGCTGAATTCTCTTGAGAAACAGCAAAGAAACCATTGATCTGCTTCACGAGCAGTATCAATTCAAACAGAAAAAGGAAAAGTGGAAGGTCCATTCCTTTCAGCTTGCCATATTTATTCTCTTTTTCTCGGGCTGGGAAACCTCCAGCAGGCAGGGCTGGATCGATCCGCTGATCTTCAGCTCTCCCTCAGCTGTGTGGCGATTATTGCTGGAGAAACTTGGTGACGGTTCTTTACTGTCACACATCGGCGTCACTTTATTTGAAACGGTGCTTGGCTTTTTGCTTGGGACGTTTATGGGCACGTGCCTCGCCGCTTTGTTATGGTGGTCTAACCGACTTGCCAGAATTTTAGATCCGTATCTTGTGATTTTGAATGCAATGCCGAAAGTGGCCCTAGGCCCGATCCTGATTGTCGCGCTCGGTCCCAGTTTTATCAGCATCATTGCGATGGGAGCCATCATCAGCGTCATTATCACAACCATCGTTGTCTACACCGCCTTCCAAGAGGTCGACGAAAACTATACGAAAGTCATGAAAACATTCGGCGCAAAAAAGTGGGTTATTTTTAAAGAAGTCATACTGCCTGCATCTTCCCCCGCGATTATTTCAACACTAAAAGTGAACGTCGGTTTATCATGGGTTGGCGTCATTGTAGGGGAATTCCTCGTTTCGAAGGTCGGATTAGGATATATGATTATTTACGGATTCCAAGTCTTCAATTTTACACTCGTCTTCTTAAGCCTGCTGATCATCGCCATCTTCGCCACTCTGATGTATCAGGGCGTCGAGCTGCTGGAAAAGAAATGGACGAAGGGGAGGACATAAAAAACCCGGCACATGTGCCGGGTTTTTTATTCAATCCATCCAGATTCTTTCAGTTTTTTCAAGCTGATCGGAAGTACGGAATCCTTCATAATAAAGCTGAATTTTTTATTGCGGGAAAGGTTCTCCGGAAGCTCGTGAAACAAAACCGGGCCTTTCGTTTCAAAGTAATCAGCCTGCTTTTCAAGCTTTTCTATATCTGCAAAATATATATTTTTTACAATCACTTTTTCTTTTCCGAGAACTTTATACTGTCCGAGATACTTGAGGCTTTTGACTCTCGCGCCCGTCTCTTCCTTTACTTCCCGGAGCGCAGCCTCTTCTGCGCACTCCATCGGCTCTACTTTCCCGCCTGGAAACTCATAGCCTCTGTCCTCATGTTCTGTTAAAAGCCATTTGCCGCCAAAACGGCAAATCACCCAGACATGCTTCGGGCTGTCCGAGAAAGGCTGATCGTCAAAGGAAAGCTGAACAGTATTCTGATAATAATCTTTAAACTCGTACATGTTTATCCCTCAAATCCGTTCCTAGCTATCTTCCATACATCATACCACAGTTACGTTTCTTCGGAAGCCTTTTATCAAAAAATAAGGGACCCAGCACGCCGTCAGGTTCTGCATGCAGACTAGCTCGTACAGTTTTTTTGCGATACTTTTGCCGGAAAGTGCGACCGACGCTCTGGGCTTTATTATGACCCGCGAACAGGGAAAAGTTACGGTTTGCGCTTAAATTTATTTTTTAACGTTTCTAAAAGATCGACAAGCATCTGAGGAACCGGTATGCCAAGAGAACTGGCTGTCACAACAATTTGCACAGATTCATAAAGAATATAAAACATAATAGCCAAGTCACGAATTGATCCCTCTGTATTCAGCAGCTGATCAAAAAAGTGGCAGACAGAGATCAGAGCCAGCGTGACTAATTTTTTGACAAGCCGGGCAAATATCTTCTTAAACGACAGTTTGTGAATAATCGTTTCCTTCAAAGTCGTACTGATAAATTCAATTGCCATAAGAGAGAGCAAAATCAGAAATGAATACTGAAAACCTCCAAAGAAAAAACCCGCTGCTGAAACGCTGACTGCTATT
>NZ_JAVAXX010000316.1:0-6782 GCF_042709275.1 Bacillus sp. LR_5
TCGTAAAATGCGTGCGTCTGTGCTTGTCATGGGGCCGCTTCTTGCGCGTACAGGTCATGCAAGAGTTGCACTTCCGGGCGGATGCGCAATTGGTTCCAGACCGATTGATCAGCATTTAAAAGGTTTTGAAGCAATGGGCGCAAAAATCAAAGTCGGTAATGGCTTCATTGAAGCTGAAGTAAAAGGCCGACTGCAAGGCGCAAAAATTTATCTGGACTTCCCAAGTGTAGGAGCTACAGAGAACCTGATTATGGCAGCCGCTCTAGCTGAAGGAACAACAATGCTGGAAAACGTGGCAAAAGAACCCGAAATCGTTGATTTAGCAAACTATATCAACGGCATGGGCGGAAAAATTCGCGGAGCTGGCACCGGCACCATCAAAATTGAAGGAGTCGAAAAGCTTCACGGCGTAAAACACCATATTATTCCTGACCGTATTGAAGCGGGCACATTTATGGTTGCTGCTGCAATCACTGAAGGAAACGTATTAGTAAAAGGAGCGGTTCCTGAACACCTCACCTCTTTAATTGCAAAAATGGAAGAGATGGGTGTAACAATTAAGGATGAAGGTGAAGGTCTGCGTGTCATCGGCCCGAAAGAACTTAAACCGATTGACATCAAAACAATGCCTCACCCGGGCTTCCCGACTGATATGCAGTCACAAATGATGGCGCTTCTGCTTCGTGCAAGCGGCACAAGCATGATTACAGAAACCGTTTTTGAAAACCGTTTTATGCATGCGGAAGAATTCCGCCGTATGAATGGTGATATCAAGATTGAAGGACGTTCTGTCATCATTAACGGTCCTGTACAGCTTCAGGGAGCTGAAGTTGCAGCGACTGATTTGCGTGCAGGTGCAGCGCTGATTCTTGCGGGGTTAGTGGCTGAAGGTCACACACGTGTTACTGAATTGAAGCACTTAGACCGCGGTTACGTTGATTTCCATCAGAAGCTTGCCGCTCTGGGCGCAGACATCGAACGTGTAAATGATGAGTCTGCTTCTGAGCAAGAGAATAAAGAAGTCGTTTCTGACTTAAATGCATAAACTTACTTGAAAATCAGTATGTCACTCTGGCATACTGGTTTTTTATTTTTTGTGTATTATCATCATTATGCGCAAAATAGCAAAAAAGAATACGTAAATGACAAATAAAGTTTCTGTCCAAAACGAGAGTCATATTAGCTTGTCCCTGCCCATAGACTAGACTAGAGTCGAATCCCGAGCAGGAGGCAGCTGAATATGAAACAATTCGCAATCACACTATCCGTACTATGTGCATTGATTCTCTTGGTTCCCACACTCTTGGTTATGCCATTCCAGCATAATAAGGAAGCGGGGGCCAGCGTAGAATCAGAAAAGACAGCAGTCAGCACGAAACCAGCATCGAAAGGAGCAGAAACATTGAAAGCTTCACCTGTTTCTATTCCCGTCTATCGAACCGCAAATCAATCCGTAGAAGACATTCCGCTTGAAGAGTATGTGATTGGAGTCGTCGCCTCCGAAATGCCGGCAACCTTTGAATCTGAAGCACTGAAAGCCCAGGCCCTCGCCGCCAGAACATTTATTGTCAGACTGATGGTGTCAAATTCAGCGGTTGAGGCTCCTAAAGGCTCACTGGTGGATGATACACAGATGTTCCAGGTGTATAAAAACAAAGCGGAGCTGAAAAAACAGTGGGGCACAAGCTATGAGACAAAACTGAAGAAAATCACAGCTGCGGTAGCCAGTACGCAAGGCAAAATCTTAACGTACAACAACCAGCCGATTGAAGCCTCCTTTTTCTCCACAAGCAACGGCTACACAGAGAATGCAGAAGCATATTGGACAAGTGCTATCCCATATTTAAAAAGCGTCAAAAGCCCATGGGATAAAAAGTCTCCGAAATATAAGGCAACGAAAACCTTTACAGCGGCAGAATTTCAGCAAAAGCTTGGCGTCAAGCTGGATGGATCTAGCGCAGTAGGGAAGATTACCGGCGAGACACCGGGCCACCAGGTTGCAACTGCCGTCATTAACGGCAAGACGCTGAAAGGAAGAGACATACGTGAAAAGCTGGGTCTCAACTCCGCAGATTTTGAATGGAAGCGAAATGGAGACACAATTACAGTCACGACGAGAGGATTTGGCCACGGTGTGGGGATGAGCCAATACGGAGCGAATTTTATGGCCAAAGAAGGCAAAACGGTTGATGACATTGTAAAGTACTATTACCAAGGCACACAAATTTCTGAGGCAGATGCGTTTTTGAATAAATATATGGCGAAAAAGTAGAAAAAGACGCTCATTGGGCGTCTTTTTCTGTTCCTGAATATCTTTTATCTAAGAGCAGCTGAAACGGTTTAGAGGAGCTTCTGACCGTCTTTAAGGATCAGTCCTTTTTTCCTGATTTCAGGCTTTGAGATTGTGGTAAAGTCATCCACATTTGTCGACAGACTTCGACAGACTCATATAACGAAAGCCGAAAGGCGGACAATCTTCTCTTTTCATAGGGGCGTTAGGTGGAAATCACTAATAAAAACATAGGTTTCTATGCAAAAGTAAACAACAGCAATGGGGAAGCCCGCCCTATTTATTTCTCGGTTTTTGTTGATTACGATAGATTATGTTCAGCGTTGAACATCTGCACGCAGAAACAAATTGGTAAAGGGGTACGAACATGAAGAAAAGATTTTCACTGATCATGATGACAGGATTGCTTTTTGGATTAACTTCACCTGCTTTTGCAGCTGAAAAGACAGAAACGGAGGCTAAAGCGCCGGCGAACGTGGCGGTCTTGCTTGATGCCAGCGGAAGTATGGCGAAAAGAATAGATGGTGTATCTAAATTTAATTCAGCCAAAAAAGAAATTTCAAAGTTTGCGAGCTCATTGCCAGAAGGAACTCAGGTGAAAATGAGCGTGTTTGGCTCTGAAGGAAACAATAAAAATTCCGGAAAAGTTCAGTCATGTGAAGCCATTCGCAACGTATACGGCTTCCAAAGCTTTAACGAGCAAAGCTTCCTCAATTCTCTCAATACAATTGGGCCGACTGGCTGGACGCCAATTGCCAAAGCGCTGAACGAGGCGAAATCTTCTTTTAACCAGCTTGATGCAAAAGGGGAAAAAGTGGTGTATCTGTTGACAGACGGTGAGGAAACGTGCGGAGGAAACCCGATTAAAACAGCAAAGGAACTGCAAAAAGACAATATCACTGTTAATGTGATCGGCTTTGATTATAAAGAGGGATACAAAGGCCAGCTGAACGCAATTGCGAAAGTAGGCGGCGGTGAATACTTCCCGGCTTATACCCAAAAAGATGTTGAGAAAATTTTCACTCAGCAATCACTAATATTATCTAAATAAGAAAAAAGAGGCTGGTGATGGTCAGCCTCTTTTTGTATGTAACAAAAACTTCAAAACTAATTAGCTATCTGCCTGTAGCATAGTAGCAGATTTCCGTTTTTCTGTCATAATCAAGGCGAAAAAAGAATGAATGATCACACAATCTGTTTATGCTTTCTGGGCGGAAATGGCTAAAAATGAACGGCATTTCAAGCGATTTTGGACAGATCGTGAAAGCAGCACAAAAGGCAGCATGTCCTATATCTTTTTGCATTTTCGTATTCTAGCATAAAGAAGAATCCAACATATAGTTGGAAAATATGAAAAAGAAAGGAAGTAATTATATGAAAAAATTGCTGGCTGCCGGTATCATTGGATTGTTGACTGTTTCCATTGCCTCCCCGTCTTTTGCCGCTGAGAAACAGGCTGATACAAATGTAGCTGTTTTGTTTGACGGAAGCGGAAGCATGGTTCAAAAAACAGGAGGAGAGCGCAAAATAGACATTGCCAAAAAATCAGTAAAATCTTTTGCCGAACTCCTTCCGAAGGATACAAATCTTATGCTTCGCGTTTTCGGGCATGCAGGGAATAATAAACTGTCCGGTAAAGCCCTTTCGTGCAGTACGACGGAAACCATTTACGGCCTTCATCCATATGAAGGATCCCTGTTTGACAATTCATTGAGTGAGCTCAAGCCGACTGGATGGACACCGATTGCCAAAGCACTTGCAGACACAAGAAAAGAATTTGAGGCATTTGACGCAGACGGGAAAAACGTGGTGTATTTAATCACTGACGGTGAAGAAACGTGCGGCGGAGACCCTGCGGCAGAAATCGAAAAGCTCCGTGCATCAAATGTGGATACGATTGTAAACATCATTGGCTTCAACTTTGATGTCAAGGGTAATGAAGAGATGAAACAAGCAGCTGTCGCTGGCGGCGGAGAATATATTTCAGCGAACAGTGCGGATGAGTTCGAACAGGCTTGGGAAAAAGAAGCACAAAAATTTACTGAGTAAGGAACCTAAAGATCAGGCGCTCCCCCAGGCGCCTTTTTTTATTGGTTTAAAAACAGTTTGGGCGGGAATGATACCCTAAAAAGGGGTTGAACATATGAAATTATTCGGAATGATTTTTCTTATAGCCACCGTTGCATTCATATTGCTTGGTGTTCTTCTAAAACTGGCAGCCTTCTTTTTTGTCAGCATTCTCACCTTGATCGCAGCTATTGTGCTGTTTACAGTTCTGAAAAAGAATCAGCATAATCAAACATAGAGTCCTTTATACAGAGGTGTCTCAGCGTGTCGACAAACCCCGCGTTCGTTGTCAATGCACATTGGTAAAAGGAACGGCGGCTAAATGCTTAGGCGTCCTGCCTAAACACCGCCGTCATCACATCCTGTGAAAGCCCTTTATATAGAGGGCTCTTTTTGTGTCTCAGAATTCGACAAAATCCGAGGAGTGTGAAAAAATATAAAGGCAGGAACATTGCGGAGGGGAAGAGACATTGAACGATAAAGTAACTGCGGTCAGGGATGTATGGCGCTATGAACAAGGGGAAATAAGCAAAGTAGAGGACCGGATGGTGACGGAATTCCCTTTGACAGTGATACTGAATGGCAGTGAATTTGTGACGCTCGTTTGTACGCCTGAGCATATCGAAGAGCTTGTCATCGGATTTCTCGCATCAGAGGGTGTTATACGATTTCAAAAAGAAATTAAAAGGTTTACAATAGATGAAAGTCTCGGTTTTGTATATGTCGACCTCGTTCACCCTGAGACATTGGATCAAAAGGATTATACGAAACGGGTGATCGGCTCATGCTGCGGAAAGGGCCGTCATTTTTATTTTCAGCAGGATGTCAAAACAGCCAAGACGGCTGTCAGCCAAATCAAGATATCGCCTGAGGCATGTCTGGCGCTTATGAAAGACATGCAGCAAGGGAGCGGGACGTTTCAGGATACGGGAGGCGTCCATAATGCGGCGCTTTGCGACACAGAGAAGCTTCTGTTGATGCGCACAGATATCGGTCGGCACAACGCACTTGATAAACTATACGGACACTGCCTTCTAAACGGGATGTCCGTACGCGACAAACTGATTGTGTTCAGCGGCAGAATCTCATCAGAGGTCCTGTTAAAAGCGGCCAAAATCGGCGTGTCGATTGTCATTTCCAAATCGGCCCCGACGGAGCTTGCGATTCAAATGGCTGAAGAATTGAATATCACAGCGATTGGATTTGTCAGAAACGGATCATTTAATGTATATACACACCCTGAGAGAATCAGGGGATAGGAAGGGGCTGTAGCTATGATTATAGAGTCGCGTCAGATGTTGGATAAAAGAAACAGACCGCTGAGAGACCTTCGCATTTCTGTTACAGACCGCTGCAACTTCCGATGCACGTACTGTATGCCCGCCGAATTATTCGGCCCGGATTATCCTTTTTTAAAGAAAGAGGAGCTGCTTTCATTTGAGGAGCTGGAACGGCTTGCGACATTGTTTGTCACAAGATTTGGCGTTGAAAAAATCCGCTTGACCGGCGGAGAGCCCCTCATGAGAAAGGATATGCCGGAATTAATTAAAAAACTGGCCCGCATACCGGGTATTCGTGACATCGCGATGACGACAAACGGATCACTGCTGCCTGTTTATGCTAAGAGGCTAAAGGAGGCTGGGCTGAAAAGGGTTACGATCAGCCTTGATTCTTTAGAAGACGAGCGTTTTAAGAAGATAAACGGGCGCGGTGTTTCTGTCAGCAAGGTGCTGGAAGGCATTGAAGCGGCGAAGCAAGCAGGGCTCGGTGTTAAAATCAATATGGTCGTTCAAAAGGGCGTCAATGAAAAAGATATACTGCCTATGGCCCGTTATTTTAAAGAAAAAGGGCATATCCTGAGATTCATTGAATTTATGGACGTAGGCAACACCAACCAATGGGAAAAGAAAGACGTCATGACAAAGGCGGAAATCATAGATTTGATCAATGAACACATGCCGGTTGAGCCGATAGCGCCTAATTATATAGGCGAAGTGGCTTCCAGATTCCGCTACTTGGACGGCTCCGGAGAAATCGGCGTCATATCATCTGTATCTGATGCGTTCTGCGGATCTTGCAACAGAGCCCGTCTTTCTGCGAGAGGAGAGCTGTTTACCTGCTTATTCGCTTCAAGCGGATTTGACCTCAGAGCTCCGGTTCGCCAGGAATTAAGTGATGACGAACTATCAGAAATGATCGGGACAGTATGGAAAAATCGGATCGATCAGTATTCAGTCGATCGTACGCTATCAAAAGCATCTGGCAAAAAGAAAGTGGAAATGTCTTATATTGGCGGTTAATTTGAAGTCAAAAGCTTATCGGCACTGTCCGGTAAGCTTTTTTATTAGAATCCGAGTGCAAAAAATACGTAGAAAAACCGAAATATATAAGGATAGGCATAAAGAAGGAATCATTGTAAGAAAAT
>NZ_JAVAXX010000317.1:0-6781 GCF_042709275.1 Bacillus sp. LR_5
GACACACTTTTGAAAGCCCTTGCAAAAACTCTGTACAAATTCATCGCACGCTCAACTTCTTCTTCGTTAAACGATAATCTCATCATATCTACCTCGTATATAGGATTTTTATAAAAAAATAATGAAAACCCTTACATATAATAAGAGTTCAGTCCCTTACTATACGTATTCGCTATAATTCGAGAAATTCCTTCTGAAAGCAAAAAAATCCTTATACATTATCTTGTATAAGGATATTTTTTGTGATTTTGAATGCTTCGAAAGAAATAAGCATATTCCTTCCGAAGCTCAGAAATCGTCATTTTGTTCATGACTTCTTTATTATAAACTCCAATTTGACAGAGTTTTTCAGAATAATGGCGTCGTTCTTTTTCTAAAGCGGATTTCAATAAATTACTCATAGCGTCCTCCTTCATTTTGAGGTATCCTATACACAAGATACTCTTTTTAAATGAACGTGGTATGAATCTAATGTAAAGAATTTATGTCTACGAAGATTTTCGGTAAAGTCCGTTTTGAACCGATCTTAATAATTGAAAAGCATGTTCTCCGGCAAGCTGCATAAACGTCTCCAGCATTTCATCACGCTTGATATCCAACTCTATAATTTCTTTTGCCAGCGAGACCGCTTTTTCTTCCTCCATGATTATCCTTCCTCCTCAGTTATTCGTTACATAAAGGATAAAACGCGATTGTGTGTTACGCATTATTCTTGTTAATTTTTCTTCCGTGTTTTTTCAAAAATCTTCTATTTGATGTTAGAAAATATGACAAGCGTCAGGTTTTTTCGCTTTGTTTTTTATATACTATTATCAAAAGACATCCAGGGGTGGAAAAATGGCCACAGAAGATCATTCTTATAAAGACAAAAAAGTGATTTCAATCGGGATTGTGAGTGAATTGACAGGATTGTCCGTAAGACAGATCAGGTATTATGAGGAACGAAAGCTCATTTATCCGCAGCGTTCTTCAAGGGGAACGAGAAAATATTCTTTTGCCGATGTGGAGCGGCTGATGGATATTGCCAATAAGCGTGAAGACGGCGTACAGACGGCAGAGATTTTAAAGGATATGCGCAAAAAAGAGCAAATGTTAAAAAACGATCCGCAAGTGCGGAAAAAAATGCTGGAGGGGCAGCTTAATGCTCACTTTCGGTACAAAAACCGTTAAATGATAAAAGTCCGACTCGCTATTGAGACGGACTTTTATCATTTATAATGAGTGTATGAATGCAGTGGCAATGCCAAAGTAAATTAATAAAGACAAAATATCGTTTAACGTTGTAATCAGCGGCCCTGAAGCGATCGCCGGGTCTACTTTCAGCTTATGCAAAATAATAGGGATAACCGTTCCTGACATCGTGCCGATAATTAAAGTGAAGAACAGTGAAGAGGCGACAACAAATCCCAGCAGTGCGTTTCCTTGCCATAAGATAGAGACAATCGCAATCAGCACAGAACAAACCGCTCCGATATAAATACTTGTTCTGAACTCCCGGAAGATCAGGCGTACAATCGTTTTTTTGTTCATTTCTTCTTTAGACAAACCTCTGATGACAACTGCGAGGGATTGTGTTCCCGTATTTCCTGTCATCCCTGACACCATCGGCATGAAAAACGCCAGCGCGACAACCTGCTGCAGCGCATCTTCAAAGTAACTGATAATGCTTCCTGAAATCAGTCCGATAAACAAGAGTAAAATCAGCCATGGCAGGCGCCGGTATGCCGCCACGTAAGCCTTTGTGTCAAAGGTGATGTCTTTACCTGAAGCGGCAAATTTTTCGTAATCCTCATCAGCTTCCCGAATGACGACGTCGATAATATCATCGACCGTTACAATACCGACAAGCACGTTGTTTTCTTCCACAACCGGGATGGCCAAGAAATCGTAACGTTCAATCAGGCGGGCAACCTCCTCCTGATCCTGAAGAGCGTCTGCTGATATGACGCGGGTAAACATTAAATCCTGCACCTTTTCTTCAGGCTCGCCCAGAATCAAATCGCGGTAGGAAAGTACGCCAACCAGCTGTTTGCTTTCATTAATGACGTATAAGTAGTTGATCGATTCAGCTATTTCAGCAAAGCTTTTCAGTTTGACGACCGCGTCTTTTACCGTATAATGCTGAGGAATCCATACATACCGGTTTGTCATCATGCGTCCCGCTGAGTCAGCCGGATAATTCATCAAAAGCTGTACAGCTTTTGACTCTGACGCTTCCATGCTGGACAAAAGCTGTTCCTTCAGTTCCTCGTCCATTTCTTCTAGCAATTGAGCGAGGTCATCGTTGTCCATTTTGTTCATCGCCAGTGTTGCTTTTGTTTTTCCAACTTTATTTAAGACGGCAAGCTGATATTCGCGTTCCAGCTCCCCTATCATATCAGTGATATCATCTACAGTTAAATAAGATAAATAGCGGGCGCGGTGTTTTTCCGGCATTTCCTTAAAAATAAATGCCATATCATAGGGCTGAAGCTCATCAATAACGCTTCTGAAATCCTTAATTTTCCCGTCTCGCAATAAAATAATGATGCGTAAAATGAGTTCGTCATAGGTCATGTTTTGAACCATCGGGACTCGTACCTCCTCTACGGAGACGTGCCGGCCTCGCCTGAAGGTGCGGCAGATCGTCTCCTCATCGTGTAATCAATTGCCTTGCTGTCATAGTATATGGGTACTTCTTCAGATTGACTCGAATGGGGAGAATCCATACTCCGCACCTCCTTTGATAAGTTTCGTTTTAAAGGCATAAAAAAAGCCTTCGGGATTGAAGGAGAAAGAAGCACGGCAAAAAAAGCGTGCGGGCGCCTTCAATCGTAGAGCTTTAGCACTGTATGGCATAGGATCTAATCATCCAGCTGCGTTAAAAATCACCTTATGTCGATGATTTCTGTTGACCCATTGGCGTCTTTGGACATTTTTGGGCAGCAGCGTATCTCCATACAGGAGCCTCACCTAACGAAGTTCCTAATTGAATTGACACACTGAGATTACAGAAAAAAACAAGCTGTGTCAACTCAAAAAAGTAATTAATGCGCTTTCATCACAATTACGGAACAAAACAAGGGCCTAAGCCCTTATTCTGTTGTTTGCGTCTCATCATCTTCAGAGAGCAAATGATATGTTTCATGAAGAAATAAAGCGTACTCTCCTTCCTTCGTCGGATGAGGGACATATTCAGCCTGATTGATGTATTGCTCCTCTTTCTTTTCCATGCGTTTTTCGCCTCCTTTTCTACTTAGATTGTCCAAAAGAAGGTTTCTTATCATGAAAAAACCCCGCAGCAGCGGGGTTTTGATTAGTCGTCTATCTCTTGCTTGATGATACGTCCATCCTTTGCGGATATGTCAAATTCTTCCTCGGTTCCTTGCTTCGTTTGGATCTCAATTTCGTAGGTGTAAGCGCCGTCGTCTTCGTCAAGCTTGCTTTCTGTTACGGTACCATTTGTTTGCTTTAAGGCAATTTTTTCAGCTTCTTCTTTTGTGATGACGACTTGTTCTGCTTTCTCCTTTAACGGGTCATTGAGCGCTTGTTTTGTATTGATATCTACATAAACGTCGTAGTCTTCACCGTCTTTTTCGATCTCCACTTCATAGACTTCTTTGCCGTTGTAAATGTCTCTGTCGATGTCGTCCACTGTTCCGTCAACAACCGTTTTGGCTATTGATTTCGCTTCCTGTTCAGTGAGTGCATCAGTCTTTGAAGAAGCAGGCTGTGTGTTTTCATTGTTTTCTTTTGCAAACGCGTTGTAGCTGAATCCGCCAGCCGCTAAACACCCTGCTAAAAGACCAACCATCCATCTTTTCTTAAGCATATGTGATTCCTCCTTTGTTTTGTATGAGTACAGTTTACACACTCAACATGAAAGGAAAACGAGAGAAAGATGAGAATTTGATGAGAAATCATCAGTCTTCATACACAATGTTTGCAACCTTTCCCGTGTAGGCATTTATTTTCACAGTCGCTTCTTTATCATCCGGAAGATCAACATCCACTTCAAAGATGAGAGTGCCCTCACTTTTTTCGAGATCTGCGTCATCCGCTGTCCCGCCCGTTTCTCGCTCAGCAATTGTTTTGGCTTCTTTTTTCGTAATCGGTGTTTTTGGTTGATCTTCACCGATGATTCGATCGGCAGACACGACTGCTTTTGCCTGCATGTCTACCTTCACTTCGTATGTTTCTCCATCTTCTTTTTGAATGGTATATGTGGCAACACGATTCTGTTGTGTTTGTTTTTTGACGGTTCCCGGCACCCGTTCAAGCGCGAGATGCTCGGCTTCGTTTTCTGTCATGGCAGATGGATTCAACGCTTTTACTCTGTTCATCGAAAGAATGTCAGCCGATTTTGCGTCAGTTTTTATAAAATAAGTTCCCTTTGGATTTTCAAGGGTCATATCATATGTTTTTTTATCCTTTGATTGTGTTACTTTCGTGACCTCACCTTCATAAGAGGCTTCGACTTTTTTTACGACAGCCTCCTTTGACAGTACATCCTCATGGGTTTGCCGAATGATGAGAAACGCACAGATGATGACGGCTAAAACCGCTGCTGCAGCAGCAGATGCTACTTTGATTGTTTTGTTCATCGGCCTCCCCCATTCTGTTCTCTGAATTGTATGGTGACAGCTGTTCCTTGTCCCGGCTTGCTTTTGACAGACAGCTCAATGCCGTGTTCATCGGCGATTTGCTTGGCAATGGAAAGGCCTAAACCCGTCCCGCCTGTTTTTCTGTTTCGTGCCTCATCCGCCCGGTAGAACCGTTCGAACAGGTGCGGGATATGCTCCTCAGGTATTCCGATGCCTTCATCTCTCACAGACAGAAACGGCCGTCCATTCCTCGTTCCGGCTGACATCACAATGGCTTTTTCACTATACTTTATGGCATTATCAAGCAAAATGGTCAGCAGCTGCTTGATCCGTTCTTCATCAGCTTTTACAAGCAGGCTCTCCTTATCTGTTTCAAGCAAAATGTCACGCTGATAGGCGGGCTGGAGCGTTTGCATGACGGCGCGCGATACTTTAACCAGATCGATTGTTTTCAGGTCAAGCTCAAATCCTTTATGGCTTTTGGCCAGCGCCAGAAGCTGATTGGTCAATTTTTTCATATGCACCGCTTCTGAGTGAATGGCTTCTATCGATTCCTCAAGCACTTCCGGCTTTTTTGCCCCCCACCGCTTCATCAGGCTGCTGTAGCTTTCTATAATCGTGAGCGGAGTTTTCAATTCATGTGAAGCATCTTGAACGAACTGCTGCTGTTTATCGTAATGCTCTTTCAGCATCATCGCCATCTCATTAAATGTCAGCCCCATCTGATATAACTCGTCGTGCGACTGTCCTTCCAAGGAAATCGTTTTGAATGCTTTCTCCCGCTGTATGTCTTTCATCGTCATCATTAATCGTCTGATCGGATTGATGATATGGCGGGCCAGCAAGCTGCCGGCAAAAAAAGAAGCGATACAAACAGCAGCACTTGCAGCGATTAAAATGATTTTCAGCAGAAACAGACTCTCTTCTGTGTTCTCCAGCCTTTCAACCAGCTGAAGAGATACCACTTGCCCATCGGTCCAAATAACCGGAACAGCAGCTTCAGCAAACAGTTTGCCGTCATGTTTCCTTACATCTGCCGTTTCCCCGCTGTGAAAAGAGAGTGGAAAATCTTTATACCCTTTTTCTTTTGTCATGGTCATGACGGCTTTTTGGTCACCATTCACTACACGAACCATGCCGTTTGCTGGAAGATAGGCCTGCAGCATGTCCTGCAAAGCCACTCCTTCTGTTTCAGCAGCATGCAGCGCTTCGGCAATGTTATCCGTCTCATCTGCAAGCCGGGCCGCATCCTTTGAGGTCAGCGCGGACGAAAAAATGAGATAGACTGCGGTATGGACCAAAATTAATAAAATCAACAGCGATATTGATGTGTACAGATGAATCTTGGTCTTCAGCTTCATCGTTTACCCCTTAATGGCATAGCCGACCCCGCGAACGGTATGTATCAGCTGTTTTTCGTAAGGATAGTCCAGTTTTTTTCTAATGTATCTGATGTAGACGTCCACGACATTTGTATCACCGATATAATCAAATCCCCATACCGAGTTTAGAATCTGCTCCCGTGTCAGCACTTGCTGCGGATGCTTCAGCATATACACGAGCAAATCAAATTCCCGGGGCGTTAATTCCACCTCTTTGTCTCCGCGTCTCACTTCACGGGTTTTTTCGTTCACCCGCAAGTCGTCATATGTAAGAAAGGTGCCGATATCTTCTGTTTTTGTTCCATTTTGGCGCAGCGCCGCCCTGATTCTCGCAAGCAATTCCTCGATTTCAAACGGCTTGGTGACATAATCATTCGCACCGATGTCCAGCCCTGTTACCTTATCAGGGATACTGTCGCGTGCCGTTAATAAAATGACCGGTGTCTGCTGATCCGTTTTTCTCAAGCGGCGCAGCACTTCCAGGCCGCTAAGTCCCGGAAGCATGACATCAAGAAGCACTAAGGAATACCCGCCTTCCGCGGCCGCATTCAGTCCTTCTGTGCCATCGTGTTTAATAGTGACGCTATATCCTTCATATTCCAATTCAAGCTGGAGCACCCTGGCAATTTTCTCTTCATCTTCCACAATTAATATGTGCCCTTTTTCCAAATTTGATCATCCTCTCCTGTCCCTATATGAAAAAAATGATTTCATTGTTTACAAAATGAGTCTTATCATCTATTATGATGTCAAAATAAAAAATTGTATACGGAAAGCACTAGGGGTGCTGTTTTGGCTGAGATAAAGCGCGCAAAC
>NZ_JAVAXX010000318.1:0-6750 GCF_042709275.1 Bacillus sp. LR_5
ACATTCTATCATTTGGATATAGGTTGCAACCTGACAGATCGCCTTGCAAACCCTTTTAATTCGGATAGGCACTTCCATTATTCCTCCGGCATACATTGATGGTATCTTGCAAAGAAAAGGTGATACAATGAATAAATCATTAGCAGATATGCAAGGATTCCCCGCAGGCTTTCCCAGCTTTCCGCAACCGTATTACCCTACTGCCCCTGCCTTTTACCAGCAAAGCCATCAGCCATTCGGAGGCTATGGATACGGTCAGCCGTACAGCCAGGCATACAGCCCGATAAGCACTCCCTCTGCTATGTACTCCTCCTATCCATATGCTTCAGGATTTTACGGGCAGCAATTTGCAGGTGCCGGCTATGGCGGCCATGGCGGCGGTTTCAGCATCCCCGCGACGCACGCCGGCGGATTCAGCGGAGCACCAGGCGTACACGGAGGCTTTAGATATTAAAGAAGACCCAGGGCCGAACATCTATTTCGGCCCTTTTTTGCTTTGAAACGTCTTTCACAAATCATATCATTACAAAGAATGATCTATACTGTCAGATTTTCTGTCTTTATATTTGGAAACAGGATGGAATATGATTAAGATGAAATGAAAATATGTTCTGCAAACCTGCAAGTTTTTGAGGAGGAATAGAATTGTATATAAAAATAGATGATGTAACTGGACAACAGGTGATCTCACTTGTGAATGAGCATTTACATAGCATGACACTCATGTCCCCGCCAGAAAGCATCCATGCCTTAGGTTTAGAAAGCCTTAGAGCGCCTGAAATAACATTTTGGAGTGCCTGGGAGGGTGATGAACTAGCCGGCTGCGGAGCGCTTAAAGAACTGGACAGCCGGCACGGAGAAATCAAATCAATGCGCACGTCTGCATCCCATTTAAGAAAAGGCGTTGCCAAACAAGTTCTTCAGCACATCATAGAGGAGGCAAAAAAGCGCGGGTATGATCGGTTAAGCTTAGAAACGGGTTCAATGGCATCATTTGAGCCCGCGAGAAATTTGTATGAAGGCTTCGGTTTCCAGTATTGCGAACCGTTTGCAGACTATGTTGAAGATCCGAACAGTGTGTTTATGACGAAGAAGCTGTGAGGCATTTTTATAGGGTAGATAAGTGCAGAGAGCATTCTGTCTTGTCTATCCTTTTTTATTTTCACACACCTAATTCGCGTGTATGAAACACACCCGGTGTTTTCAATCTTGTTTATTTTAAAGAGCAGCGGGAATTAAAAACGACATGAACGATAAAATGCAAAATTGATAAAGGAGGAGATTAATATGAAAAGTATAGTTGGTGTATACGAAACTCCGCAGGAAACCATTGCAGCGATTGAAGGCTTATTAACAAAAGGCTATGATTCTGACGACATCTCTGTTGTGACAAGCCGGCGAGATACAGATTATCTTGAAACACGCACAGGAACAGAAGTCAATCAGGCCATCGATGCACGTGAGGGCGAATCTGAATCTTTTTTCGATAAACTGAAAGATTATTTCACAATGGATGATACCGCCGCACACAGCAAAGCATTATCCGATCTGGATATCACTACTAACGAAATAGACAAGTACCAAGAAGATTTGGATGACGGCAAACTCCTTGTGGCCGTTGAGACAGATGCAGATGTAAATGCTCCTATCGATAACGGCAATGCCCTTTCAGGCGGCTTTTCAAGCACAAATGAAACGGCGGATTATACAACGAAAGAAGAAAAAACAATGCCGCTGCGGGAAGAACAGCTGAAAGTCGACAAGGAAGACGTTCAAACCGGAGAAGTAGAGATAGGAAAAGAAGTGAAAACAGAACAAAGAGATATGGACATCCCGGTGAGACACGATGAAATTTATGTCGAACGCCGCCCAGTGGATGAAAATACAGCGGACGCTTCTCCTGTAAACGATGCAGAAACTGTCAGAGTTCCAATCGTTGAGGAAAAGCTGGAAGTGACTAAAAAACCGGTTGTCACTGATGAAGTGGTTGTCGGTAAACGCACTGTTGAAGAAAATGAACATGTTTCTGAAACTGTGAAAAAAGAAGAACCTCGTCTGAATAAAGAAGGAAAAGTTGACGGCTTGGATGATGATACGTTAAATAACAAATGAAAATCATAAGCCGACAACAAAAAAACCTCAAATCCATTTAGGATTTGAGGTTTTTCTTTTGGTACGTCCCAGGAGAGATTCGAACTCCCGACCGACGGCTTAGAAGGCCGTTGCTCTATCCAGCTGAGCTACTGGGACATGTTTTGTTTTTTTGTTTTTCGCTTTAACTATCAGCGACAAGATTTATTATATATGGGATACAACAATAAGTCAACGGTTTTTTTAGAATTTTTTTCATGAGGAAGAAAAATTTCTTCCTCATGACTTTTTTATAGTGTGACCTGGTTTTGCAGATCCTCAATTTCATGGCCTGATTGGTCGTAAAAACGCACTGTCGCGGCATCATTTTCTAAGGTTAGTATAGCATAGCTTTCAGTCCTGCGCACCCTCGGAAGCCGGATGCTGCCTGGATTAATCATCAGTTTTCCGCGTAGCACTTCGCTTCCCGCGATGTGCGAATGCCCGAAACAGATAATATCCGCTCCGAGCTCCTCTGCACGATAGTATACGTTTAACAAGGTCTGTTTTATACCGTGAAGGTGGCCGTGCGTGACCAGTATTTTTTTTGAACCGGCAGTCAGAAGAAGCTCGTCCTTAAAATCGCCTACAAAATCGCAATTGCCTTTTACAACCGCATAAGGATTTAATGCCGGATGCCCTGTTTCAAGCTCAGAGTCTCCGCAATGAATCATGAGATCAACTTCTGCTTCATGCCGTTTCGCAATGGTTTGGAGTTCTTCTTCAAGCCCATGGCTGTCACTGATAATCAGCACGTTCATGTACAAGCTTCCTCCTTATGCCTCCAAAAGCTTAGACAGCTTTTTAAGCGCGTCAGCCCTATGGCTGATTTTATTTTTTTCATCACTTGTCAGTTCGGCCATTGTCTTATCTTTATCTTTCACAATAAAGATCGGGTCATAGCCAAAGCCGTATTCTCCTCTCGGTTTTTCAGCAATATACCCTTCAACATGGCCTTCGACAGTTTTTGTTTCGTCACCGGGGATACTCACAGCCAGCGCGCACCGGAAACGGGCCGTGCGCTGTTCTTTTTCGATTCCTTTCAGCTCACTGAGCACTTTATCGATATTTGCCTGGTCGTCTTTCTGTTCCCCTGCATAGCGTGCGGAATAAACGCCGGGTCTGCCCCCAAGGTTATCGATGGACAGACCCGAGTCGTCCGCAATCACCATTTTGTTCACTGCTTTGGCAACAGCTTCAGCTTTTAAAATGGCATTTTCTTCAAACGTATGGCCTGTTTCCTCAATTTCTTCTGTGAATCCAATTTCAGCTAAAGATTTGACATCATAGCCTTTTGGCTCAAGGATTTCTTTGAATTCCTTCACTTTTCCCGGATTATGTGTCGCAATAATTGCTTCTTTCATGATGATCAAGCCTTTCTGTCTTTATTTCAGTTCTGGCAGAGAATCACCCAGCACTTCTTTTTGCTTGTCAATCAGTTCCTGAATGCCTTTTTCTGCAAGACCGAGAAGACCGTTCAGATCCTCCCTTGAAAAAGTCGCCTCTTCCCCGGTTCCCTGCAGCTCTACAAAACGGCCGCTGCCAGTCATAATGACATTCATGTCAACTTCAGCGGAGGAATCTTCTTCATAATTTAAATCTAACAAAATTCCCTGTTCCTTATCAATTCCGACAGAGATCGCAGCAAGAAAATCAGTGATCGGATTTGTCTTGATCGTTCCCGCTTTGATCAGCTTGCCAATCGCAATCGCCATAGCAAGAAATGCGCCTGTAATCGAAGCGGTTCTTGTCCCGCCATCGGCCTGAATGACATCACAGTCAATCCAAATCGTCCGTTCACCGAGCTTTTCTAAATCTACGACTGCCCGAAGCGCGCGGCCGATCAGGCGTTGAATCTCCATTGTTCTGCCGGAAATTTTCCCCTTAGAAGATTCTCTGATTGTTCTTTGGTTTGTTGCCCGCGGCAGCATGCTGTATTCAGCTGTAATCCAGCCTTTTCCTCCGCCCCGCAAAAATGGCGGCACGCGGTCCTCAACAGACGCGTTGCAGATTACTTTTGTATTTCCTGCTGTTATTAGAACAGAACCTTCCGGATGGCTGATAAAATCCAAATCGAATGTGATTGGACGCAGCTCATCATGTTGTCTTCCGTCATGTCTCATGTTTTACCTCCGATTGTATGTACATAAACCATTTTTGTCCCGGAATTGAATAAAGAAAGAGGCAGCCGGAACGCTAACCTCTTTCTTTCTAGTATATCAAAAATCCCAATTTAAAAACTACCCGTATTCACTTGAGAAGGTCTGGAGACCGGTTCTGTGAGCTTTTCGCCTTTTTCATTTACAAGCTCTGATTTCCCGTTTACTTTAACAGAGACACTTTTTACCTCCGGTTGCTCCGTTAACGTCAGCACAATGCTATTCAGCACTTCTGAAGAAATCATTTTCGTCTTTTCATCGGCGCTGCCGAATATAGATTGATTGAAATCTAACGTCACCCGTCCGTCTTTGATTTTCGGTTTGCTGACCAGCTTTACATCTTCACTGAAGTCTGTTAACAGCCCGCTCACCTTGCTTGGGCCTTTAGCCAATTCATTGATCGCTGCTGTGATGTCGTCTTTTTTCGAATTGTCGATCCGTTTCGTCACCGGCACGTAGTACTCACTGTCTTCGTTTTCCGCCAAATAATAAACTGTGAGCGGATGTGTTGCAGTGAGATCATTTACACCAGATGTTTCCATATTAATTCCGTCTTCTCGGCTTAAATCATCTGAGATCGGCGTGCCGCCTACAGGCATCTCCTTCAGTTCATGGCCGTTTATTCTCAGCTTCACTTTATCTATCGAACTGAATTGCGTAAGCGTCCATGTCACAGATTGAACGATTTTCTGTTCGTCTTCCTTCTTATAATTTTTAAATTCACTAGAGAAATCAGCTATTGCTGTCCCATCTTTTTTGATGTCAACGTTAACGGTTGTGTCAGCCGGCAATACGGCTCTGAAGCCATTCGGAAGAATTTCTGACACAGGTCCGCCCTGAACGAGGTATTCAAGCGCCTGTTTGGCCGTGCCTTCACTTTTCGGAAGGGGCAGCGTTTGGGCAACGACATACCCGTTTTTATCAATGAGATAAAGCTCCCTCATGACTGTAGATGAGGCTTGATCCGCTTTGGCGGTATCGTTTTTTTCACTTTCTGTTTTTTCGGCTGCTGTTGTATTTGAATTGGCCCCCGCTTCATCGTTCACGTATGTAACGTCTTGAGGCGGATCAATTTCCTCAGCTGCCTTATCAGATTGAAACAAACCGCATCCGGATAAAAGCAAGGCAGAGGTGAGACAAGTGGCACCAATGACTGCAGGTCCTTTTTTCAGCATACTTTTCCCTCCTAAGGCTGTTTGTACTATTATGTATACGAGCCTTATTAGGAAATAGACCGAAGAATTCCGGCAAAACAGAAAAAAACCCGCAACATGCTGTTGCGGGGAAAACTATCTTCTAATCGGTTCTTGCAGTGAGATGCATTCCACATAGCCCACCTCATGGCCAAACCAGTCATCTGCAATTTTTGCAAACTGATCACGTGCTCCTGTTGTCAGGAACTGATGATCAGGAACAATCGGAGACTGGTTCAGCAGCCCTTTATATGAGAGAATCGTGCTGACTTCCCTTGCTGTTTCATCGCCGGACGAAATAATGTTTACGTGCTCTCCCATATATCTCTGAATGGATTCTTTTAAAATAGGATAGTGGGTGCAGCCTAAAATCAGCGAATCAATCGATGTGTCTTTTAACGGGTACAGCGATGTTTTGACAATCTCGTCTGCTGTTTTATCAAGAAACTTCCCGCTTTCCACAAAAGGCACAAGCAGCGGGCAGGCAAGGTTCTCAACCTTCAGATCAGGATTTAATGCTAAAAGCGCCTCTTCGTACGCATTGCTCTTAATCGTATTCTCTGTACCGATGACACCGATATGCTGATTTTCTGTTACTTTTATCGCTGCTCTCGCACCCGGCTGGATCACTCCGACCACAGGTATACCGACACTGCGCTGGATGTCTTCCAATGCGATCGCTGTTGCTGTGTTGCAGGCGATCACGAGCATTTTGATGTGGTGGTTTTCGAGTAAATAATTCGTCAGCTCCCACGTATATTGAAGCACTTCTTCTTCAGGGCGCGGCCCGTATGGACACCGTTTCGTATCCCCGACGTAGATAATATTTTCTTTTGGTAGCTGTCTCATGATTTCCTTTGCAACGGTTAAACCGCCAACCCCGGAATCAATGACTCCTATTGGTTGTTCCAACAAAATCGCCTCATTTTCTCTTCATTTCATGCTGCAGTTTCATCAATGATTTTTCGAAGATGGCTATTTCTTCATCTGTAAACGTTTCGAACATATCACGCAGATATTCCTGCCTTTTGGTAATGACCTCTTGGATAATCCGTTCTCCTTCTGGCAGCAAATGTATCCGAACAACGCGTCTGTCCGCCGGGTCCTTGACCCGCTCAACAAGCTTATTTTTTTGCATGCGGTCGATTAAGTCCGTTGTCGTGCTGCATGCCAGATACATTTTGCCCGATAGTTCGCCGATTGTCATATCTCCTAATTCATAAAGCCATTGCAGGCCGACAAATTGCGGCGGCGTAATCGCATATTGG
>NZ_JAVAXX010000319.1:0-6728 GCF_042709275.1 Bacillus sp. LR_5
TGACGGCTTGATAATCACAGAGTGCAGACGTTTTTTCTCCGCTTCAATTGCAGCTTTTTTCTTCTCAAAAGCTGCATATCTCTCATCAGAAATCAATCCAATGCGGTGTCCGATTTCTGTCAGACGCAAATCAGCATTGTCATGGCGAAGAAGCAATCTGTATTCAGCACGTGATGTCAAAAGACGGTATGGTTCATTGGTTCCTTTTGTTACAAGGTCATCAATCAGAACACCAATGTAGGCGTCAGAACGGCTTAGAATCACTTCTTCTTTTCCAAGCGCTTTTCGCCCTGCATTGATTCCCGCCATAATCCCTTGTCCCGCAGCCTCTTCATAACCGGATGTTCCGTTAATTTGGCCTGCAGTGTAAAGATTTGTGATTTTTTTCGTTTCAAGTGTCGGCCATAGCTGTGTCGGTACGATCGCATCGTACTCGATCGCATAGCCGGCTCTCATCATTTGCACGTTTTCAAGACCAGGAATCGTTGCAAGCATTCTTTGCTGTACATCTTCTGGCAGACTTGTAGATAACCCTTGGACATAGACTTCCTGCGTATTTCTGCCTTCCGGCTCAAGGAAGATCTGGTGACGCGGTTTATCATTAAATCGGACAACTTTATCTTCAATGGACGGGCAATATCTTGGGCCCGTACCTTTGATCATACCGGAATACATCGGTGAACGGTGCAGGTTGCTGTCAATAATCTCATGTGTCTCAGGGCTTGTATATGTCAGCCAGCAAGGGAGCTGATCTGTAATATATTCCACTGTTTCATATGAGAAAGCGCGAGGCACATCGTCACCAGGCTGAATTTCCGTTTTGCTGTAATCAATCGTGTCGCTTTTGACGCGAGGCGGCGTACCTGTTTTAAAACGAACGAGGTCAAAGCCCAGTTCCTCCAAATGCTCAGAAAGCTTAATAGAAGGCTGCTGGTTATTCGGACCGCTTGAGTAAGACAGATCACCAAGAATGATTCGTCCTCTTAAATATGTCCCTGTCGTCATGACAACTGCTTTCGCACGATAATGTGCGCCGGTTTGTGTAATAACACCGCGGCATTCGCCGTCTTCAACAATCAGCCGTTCCACAATTCCTTGCAGCAATGTTAAGTTTGGTTCTTTTTCAAGCGTATTTTTCATTTCATGCTGATATTGGAATTTGTCTGCTTGCGCACGCAATGCACGGACCGCAGGACCTTTTCCAGTATTCAGCATTCTCATTTGAATATGCGTTTTATCGATGTTTCTGCCCATTTCTCCGCCGAGCGCGTCAATTTCGCGGACGACAATCCCTTTTGCGGGACCGCCGACAGACGGATTACATGGCATAAATGCAACCATATCTAAGTTGATGGTCAAGACAAGCGTTTTGGCGCCTTGGCGTGCTGATGCGAGGGCAGCCTCAACACCGGCATGCCCGGCGCCAATCACAATCACATCGTATTGGCCTGCTTCATACCCCATGATTCTAGTTCCTCCTTTTATTATTTTCCTAAACAGAATTGAGAAAAGAGCTGATCAATTAAGCTTTCGTGGACAGAATCTCCGATGATTTCACCCAAAAGCTCCCAGCATCTTGTAAGGTCGATTTGCACCATGTCGATCGGGACATCCTGTTCGATGCCGCTAAGCGCATCTTCAATGGCACGTTTTGCTTGCTGTAAAATAGAGATATGACGTGTGTTGCTGACATAAGTCAGATCTCCGCTTTCAATGGCACCCGTGTAGAACAGTGATTGAATCGCTTCTTCCAGATCATTGACGCCTTCCTCTTTTAATAGAGATGTCGTGACAACAGGACGTCCATTGGCAAGCTCACGGACACGCTCACTGTCAATCTTCGCCTCAAGGTCAGTCTTATTCATAATCACGATAACGTCCATGCCCTCAACGGCTTCAAAAAGCTTCACGTCTTCTTCAGAAAGCTCTTCACTATAATTAAGCACGAGTAAAATCAGGTCCGCTTCCTTTAGAACCTGGCGAGAACGTTCAACACCGATTCGTTCAACAATATCCTCTGTTTCACGAATACCTGCTGTATCAACCAGACGAAGTGGAACGCCCCTTACATTAACGTATTCCTCAATTACATCCCGAGTCGTTCCTGGAATATCGGTTACAATGGCTTTTGCCTCATGAACGAGGCTGTTCAGAAGAGATGATTTTCCTACATTCGGCCGGCCGATAATGACAGTAGAAAGACCTTCCCGCAAGATTTTTCCTTGCTCAGAAGTCCTCAGCAGCGCCTCAATTTCTTTTTTCACGGCGGTTGCCTTTTCAACCAAAAGCTGATGCGTCATTTCCTCTACATCATCGTACTCCGGATAATCTATATTTACCTCAACGTGAGCCAGCGTTTCTAAAATCTCACTGCGTAAACGGCGCACCAAAGCAGAAAGACGCCCTTCCATTTGATTCATGGCGACGTTCATTGCCCGGTCCGTTTTCGCTCTGATTAAGTCCATAACCGCTTCTGCCTGTGAAAGATCAATTCGGCCGTTTAAAAACGCGCGTTTCGTAAATTCACCAGGCTCTGCCAGTCTCGCTCCCTCTCTCAATGCGAGCTGAAGCACTTGGTTCACAGTCACAATTCCCCCGTGACAGTTAATTTCGATGACATCTTCACGTGTAAAAGTTCTCGGTGCCTTTAACACTGATACCATTACTTCCTCTACGACACGATCCGAAGGTCTGTCTACGATATGACCATAATGAATCGTATGTGATTCGACCGAGCTGAGTGTTTTTCCCTTCGGCCCTTTATAAATTTTATCTGCGATTTGAATTGCTTCTGGTCCGCTCAACCGTACAATCGCAATCGCGCCTTCTCCCATCGGAGTGGAAATTGCTGCAATTGTATCCATGCTGTTCACCTCTCTTTACTTATACTTTCATCTATATAAAAAAATTTTTATTATGCCAAAACTAAAAGATAACATAGTTTGGTTCGAAGTGGAAGATGTGTTATCCACAGAATTAGGAATTCGCCTCCTATTACTTTAACTTATCCACATGTGAATAACAATTAATTTTATTTCCTGAACTTCCTTTTTATCAACAGGATACACCTAAAAAGAAAAAACTTAAACGGCAAAAGCTTGATATGACTAGGAAAAATAGATTTTTCTCATACAAAAAAACCGAAATCCGCTTTTTATCGGACTTCGGTTTTATGCTATCTTTTATGGGAAATAACGAGATGGCGATTTTCGCCTTCACCCATTGAATATGTTTTGATCTGGTGATTTGCATATCCAGAAAGAGTATCATGAATGATTTTTCTTTCACTGGACGGCATAGGTTCAAGATGAACAGCTTTTTTCGTTTTCAAGACCTGGTCTGCAAGCCTGATGGCCAGCTGACTCAGTGTATCTTTTCTTTTCAAACGATAGTTTTCTGCATCCACCGTCACATTTTTATATTGGCCTGGATAACGATTAAGGACAAGCTGTGTCAAAGTTTCAAGGGCATTTAAGGTTTGTCCTCTTTTCCCAATCAACAAGGCCGCTTTCTCACCTGTTATATGGAAACTCACTGTCTTTTTGCTTTCTTGAACAGTCACATCAGACTTCCCGGCAATCGCTTCGGCAATTGTTTGAAGATAAGACTTCGCTTGCTGAATCGGATCAATCTTTTCAACCAGCTTTACGACCGCCGGCTTTTTACCGAAAATACCGAGAAACCCTTTGTTTCCCTCTTCAATAACGGTAATTTCTACCTTATCCTTCGTTAATTCCAGCTCTTGCAATCCAGACTGTACTGCTTCATCGACATTTCGCCCTGCAGCAGTCACATTCCTCACTTTTTCTTTCCTCCGGCTTTTTCCGGCTCAGGATTTTTTTTAATATCTGGTCCTTTAATGAGGAAAGTTTGTGCAATCATAAATAAGTTACCGACTACCCAATAAAGAGAAAGAGCCGCCGGGAAGTTGATCGCAAATACGATAATCATAATCGGCATAATCCAAAGCATCATCGCCATTTGCGGATTTTGCTGCGCATTTCCCGCCATCATCAGTTTTTGCTGAACAAATGTAGCAACACCGGCAACGATAGGAAGAATATAGAAAGGATCTTTTTCTCCTAAGTCAAACCATAAGAAACTATGCTCTGAAATCGCCTGTGTTCTCATGATCGCATGATAGAATCCAATTAAAATCGGCATCTGGATTAAAATCGGGAAACATCCCGCCAACGGATTGACACCATGCTTTTGGAATAAAGCCATTGTTTCCTGCTGAAGCTTTTGCTGTGTTTTTTGATCCTTTGAGCTGTATTTTTCTTTAAGCTTTTGCATTTCCGGCTGTAAAGCCTGCATCGCTTTCGAACTTCTCAGCTGCTTAATCATCAGCGGTAAAATTAATAAACGAATTAAAATGGTAACAAGAATAATTGATAGTCCATAGTTATCTCCCGTCAATTTCGCTACATACGTAATGAGCTCAGACAATGGATATACTACGTACTTGTCCCAAAAATGCGGACTATCTGCAGTGATTGGCTCCTTCACACTCGAGCACCCAGCCAAAAGCATGAATACGCCAACCATACTTAATAGCAACCCTATTCTCCTTTTCAACAACATTTCCTCCTATAATTAATCTTTACACTCTTTTATTGCAAAGCATACTTGTATGTATTTTAGCATCTTTCAGTTTTAAATGGTGTCTTTTTCTGATCAACCAGAAAGGAAGCGCTTTTAAAAGTTGTAAGAAAGCAGTGACAATGCCTACTTTGACGAAGATTTCTTATATAAAGAAGACTTCCTGAATAGATGCTGCAGACTTTTTTTCGTTTCCTCATATGTCAGCTGGCTCGCCGGTTTTCTGGCAATAATGATGTAATCCTTTTCCTTCAGTCTCTCTTTCTCTTCAAGAAAAGCCTGCCGAATCAAACGTTTGATCCGATTTCGCATCACAGCGTTGCCAATTTTTTTGCTGACGGAAAGCCCGACGCGCAGCTCATCGTTTTCAGGCTGATCAAGCGTATATAAGACAAACTGGCGGTTCGCTATTGATGTCCCATGCTTAAACACTTTTTGAAAATCTTCATTTTTCTTTAAACGATTTCGCTTCTTCAAATGACTCACTCCGATACTGGCTGGCAGAAACTTTTGAAATTTATTATGAAAATGAGATGCACTAGAACCAGGGAGCATACCCCGGTTCATCATGCATCACATCTATCTTTTCCCATAAAGTGAAAAAAGACCACTGACATTATTCAGTGGCCTAAGCTGATAATACTTTTCTGCCTTTACGGCGACGGCGTGCTAAAACTAGACGACCGTTTTTTGAACTCATACGGCTTCTGAAGCCATGAACTTTACTGCGTTTACGGTTATTCGGTTGGAATGTTCTTTTCATTTATGACACCTCCCTCGAGGAATAGCTGTTAAAGACAGTCTTACTTATTATATTTGCGTTACCTATTCATTGTCAACTTCACTAGTGCTTTTATTTCTTGCAACCATAATAGGATACCACACCTTCCCGACTTTCGAAACCTTATTTTTTAGATTCCTTAATTTAACGAAAAAAAGTCAGAAAAACTGCTCTAAAAATACGAATGTGGATATCTTTTTAGCTCTTTTTTAATATCCACAGTGGTTATCGACAACATTTTCACATTACCAACCCCTGTGGACAAGATTTTTTCAACAGGTTGTCCGCTTTGTGGATAAGATTGTGACAACCATTGCAAGCTCTCGTTTAATTTGGTATTATATTTGTGTTTTAACTCTTGATTACTAATCTCACCTTTATTCTTTATCCACAAAGTGTGGATAAGTTGTGGATTGATTTCACACAGCTTGTGTAGAAGGTTGTCCACAAGTTGTGAAATTTGTCGAAAAGCTATTTATCTACTATATTATATGTTTTCAACATTTAATGTGTACGAATGGTAAGCGCCATTTGCTCTTTTTTTGTGTTCTATAACAGAGAAAGACGCCATTTTCTATGAAAAGGAGGGACGTGCCGGAAGATGGAAAATATATTAGACCTGTGGAACCAAGCCCTTGCTCAAATCGAAAAAAAGTTGAGCAAACCGAGTTTTGAGACTTGGATGAAGTCAACCAAAGCCCACTCACTGCAAGGAGATACATTAACGATCACGGCTCCCAATGAATTTGCCAGAGACTGGCTGGAGTCCAGATACTTGCATCTGATTGCAGATACTATATATGAATTAACCGGGGAAGAATTGAGCATTAAGTTTGTCATTCCTCAAAATCAAGATGTTGAGGACTTTATGCCAAAACCGCAAGTCAAAAAAGCGGTCAAAGAAGATACATCTGATTTTCCTCAAAATATGCTCAATCCAAAATATACTTTCGATACTTTTGTCATCGGATCTGGAAACCGATTTGCACACGCTGCTTCCCTCGCAGTAGCGGAAGCACCCGCGAAAGCTTACAACCCTTTATTTATCTATGGGGGCGTCGGCTTAGGGAAAACACACTTAATGCATGCGATCGGCCATTATGTAATAGATCATAATCCTTCTGCCAAAGTGGTTTATCTGTCTTCTGAGAAATTTACAAACGAATTCATCAACTCTATCCGAGATAATAAAGCCGTCGACTTCCGCAATCGCTATCGAAATGTTGATGTGCTTTTGATAGATGATATTCAATTTTTAGCGGGGAAAGAACAAACCCAGGAAGAATTTTTCCATACATTTAACACATTGCACGAAGAAAGCAAACAAATCGTCATTTCAAGTGAC
>NZ_JAVAXX010000032.1:0-40538 GCF_042709275.1 Bacillus sp. LR_5
CATCTATCGCTTAAGATGAAAAGTTTCTAGTTATTTCCGCATATAAGTAAAGAAAGATGATGAAGAACTAATTCTGACAAATAAAGGTTTACCACAATAAAAAACTTAGGTCAATCAAAAGTTTCATTTTGTTAAACTTTCTAGAAAGGAATTATTTTTTCCTTGTCTAGCATCTTTTCACACGGCTACCATTTTAACGCAACCAATTTTGAAAGAAAAGGCTTATTAAAGCGGCGATATGTTCTGAACTGTTCCCATTTTTTATGAGAGCATCCAATTGTTTATCTTATACAAAAAAGAGGAATGATATAAGCAAATAAATATAAAATAGGATGTGTTGTATGATGAGTTTTATTATTTCCCTTATCGTCGCAATTATTATCGGATGGCTTGGCAGCCTGTTTGTTAAAGGAGATATGCCGGGCGGAATTATCGGGTCTATGATCGCGGGTCTTATCGGTGCGTGGATCGGACACGGGCTGCTGGGTACATGGGGCCCGAACCTAGCCGGATTTGCCATTATTCCAGCGGTGATCGGCGCAGCCATTGTTGTATTTCTAGTAAGCCTGTTAGCCAGAAAAAGAGGATAAAAGTAACAGTGCCCAAAGCATCAGCGTTTTGGGCATTTGTTTTGCAAAAAAATCGGAAAAGCCTCAACCCTAACGGTTGAGGCTTTTGACTGGTTTGACGCCTAAATGATCGATAAACCTTCTGAAGGCCTGTTTTCCTTCCGTTGTCTGTTTAAATACACCGGCGTGTTCAAGAATGCGCGCGAATACATGTCCAAGCTCTTCCTTTATGACTAGATCCACATTCTCTTTTGTTATCGTTCTTTTTTCCATCATCCGAAGAGCCCACTCCTTATGCTTTGCTGTGAGCGGATTTTGTTCTAAAGCGGATTTCGGATCAGCAGAGCATAGCGCCGCTGCCGTTTCTTTCATTTCTTTCTGTAAACGGCCCGGCAATATCGCCAATCCCATGACCTCAATCAGGCCGATATTTTCTTTTTTGATATGGTGAACTTCCTGATGAGGATGAAATATTCCTAATGGATGCTCCTCATCCGTCCGATTGTTTCTCAGCACGATATCGAGTTCATACAAGTCTCCCCTGCGTCGCGCAATCGGAGTGACCGTATTATGGGGCGTATCGCCTGTATAGGCGGCTATGCCGGCTTTTTCATCGGAATACGTTTGCCACGTGCGGAATAGATGATCAGCAGCTTCGGCGACATGATCCGGTTTGTCTCCTTGGAGCCTGAGCACGGACATTGGCCACTTCACTAAGCCCAGCGACACGCCGGGATAATCATTTAATTCATAAACGTCTTCCGCTTCTGCACGCGCCATCGGAAAATCGTGTGCCCCGCCTTGGAAATGATCATGGCTTAGGATGCTGCCGCCGACAATCGGCAGGTCCGCGTTTGAACCAATAAAGTAATGCGGATATTGTCCGAGAAATGACAGCAGCCTTTCAAATGTTTTTCTGCTGATCTCCATCGGTTCATGCTCACCCTTTAAGACAATGCAATGCTCCGGATAATAGACGTATGGCGAAAACTGCAAGTACCATTGTTCGTCTTTAAGGATGACCGGAATGATTCTGTGGTTTTGGCGGGCTGGATGATTCACGCTTCCCTCAAACCCAACATTTTCTTTACAAAGCAAACACATTGGGTAATTTGTCTGCGCCTGTTCTTTTGCAGCTGCAATCGCTTTCGGGTCTTTTTCGGGCTTTGATAGATTAATAGTCATTTCCAACTCGCCATATTCGGTCGGCACCGTCCAATGAACATTTTTGGCGATCCTGTCAGACCGGATATAATAGACATCCTCTGAATATTGATAGAATTCCTTTGTGGCCTGTTTTGGGCCGTATAATGCTTTTGTCTCTTCAAACTTGCGTATGACCTCAGACGGAGCAGGTACGAAACATCCCATCAGCTTTGCGCTGAGCAAGTCACGGTATGTGTCTGTATCCGCTTCCATCCGACCGGTTTCCGCAGCCCATTTGTAAATAGGAGCAAGCAAATCCGGCAGGCTTTGTGCCTGCTTGATGCAAGTGTGGGAGACCGGCTCGGGGTGTTTGATGTCCAACGCTTCATAAAGGCGGTTTCTCGTATATTCCCGATCCCAGATCGAAATGAGTTTTCGTTCCAGTCCATACTCCAGCAGCTGTTCCAGGTGTTCAATGATACTCATTTGTCATTCCCCCTTTAGCTCTCTCGCTCCCTCTCCGATATCAGCGACATAAAAATCCGCTTTGAGCCCTGTTTTTTCTTGATATCTGTCTCCAACCTTTTGGATAAAATCATCAACAAACGCATCTTTTACAATGCTGATGGTGCAGCCGCCGAAGCCCGCTCCCGTCATTCTTGAGCCAATCACACCTTCGTGGTCCCACGCCGCAAACACAAGCTCATCAAGTTCAAGGCATGTCACTTCATAATCATCCTTCAGTGAAAGGTGGGATTCCTTCATTAACCGCCCGATTTCATCTACATTATTTTCCTTGAACATATGAGCCGTCTTGATAGCACGGTGATTTTCGTGTACGGCGTGCTTTGCCCGGCGTCTGTTCGTTTCATTTTGGATCAAGCTGGAATGCGCGTCGAAATCAGAGGGCTTGATGTCGCCCAGCGAGGCAATATCAAGTGCTTTTTGCAGATCAAGCAAGGCGTCATGGCACTCTTGGCGTCTCGTATTATAGCTTGAGTCTGCCAATGTCCTTTTTTTGTTCGTGTTCGCGATGACCAGCGCGAGGCCTGAGACATCGAGTTTGCTATATTCATAGTCCAGCGTGTCGCAGTTCAGCAGCATCGCATGGTGTTTTTTCCCCATTCCGATTGCAAATTGGTCCATAATCCCGCAATTAACACCGATAAATGTGTTTTCCGCATGCTGCGCCATTTTCACAAGCTCAAGCGCATCCACTTCAGGATGAAAATAGCTTTGGAGCACAACTCCCATCAGCAATTCAATAGAAGCGGAGGACGACAGTCCCGCTCCGTTTGGAATATTCCCTGAAAACACAATGTCAAAGCCATGAGGAACTGAATAGCCTCTTTGCTGAAATTCATAAATGACGCCTTTCGGATAGTTCGCCCAGTCGTCTTCTTTTTGATAGCGGATGTCGTCAAGGCAGCATTCCTTGATCCCTGCGTCTTTAAAGTTGTCTGAATACATCCGGACAACCCCGTCGTTTCTTTCTGCAACAGCAGCATATGTACCCATTGTCAGCGCGCACGGAAACACATGCCCGCCGTTATAATCTGTATGTTCCCCAATCAGATTCACTCTTCCAGGTGCGAAAAAAAACCGTAACCCCTCTTTTTCTCCGAATACACTTGCAAATATCCCCTTTAGCTCTTCCCGCATGTGCAATCACCTTTCATTGTTTTATTTTTTTATTTCCCCTTATTTCTTCAGTGAAAACTGTAGATCATACGCTGCTGTCCCCTGTTATACCCCTTCCTCTTTTGTCTTTTTAAAGACGAGCCATTTGCTTGCGGCATAGTTAACGACAACAATCACCGCGTTGTCGAGTATTTTGGCAAGAGTTTCATTTGTATTGAACTGGCCGACAAGAATGATCATCATGCCTAAATCTATGCCAAGAGACAGGACCCGAACGCTGAAAAAGGCAGTGATCTCTTTTATCAGGCTCTGCAGGTCATGTGTTTTTTGCTGAAATACATATAATTTATTTGTTATGTAAGCAAACAGCACGGACAAAATCCAAGCGGCTACAGTAGCGGCTTTGTAATCCATATTCATGATCTCTACCAATATATAAAAGCTGGCGATGTTCACAATGGTTGTGAAAACCCCCATAATGATATACATAATCATTTCTCTATACTTCACTGATGTTCCTCGCTTCCTGAATAACTTTTCAAAATTCTTGGGCTCACTTGCTCTCTGTCCAGAGTAAAAAAAACAGAGAGTGCGTCTAAAAAGCTGCGGAATGTGGCGGGCTGACCCAATACATACGATTGTTTGATGATTCCGTCGAGCACTGCACATATTATTTTAGCCGTATATTCCGGATCAATACAGGCGTCAATCAGCTTTCTCTCCTTCAGCCACTTAATATATAACGCGTTTTCTTCCACCCACAATTCGTACAGCCGGACATAGGCCTTGCATTTCTGAAGGACTTTGTATGTCGGCATATTCATGGCAAATGAGGTAATCTCCCACGACGGCTTATTTATGTAATAGGAATAAAGCAGCTCTGCGGCATGTTTTGCAGCCTCGTCCAATGTCAGCGGTTTCACTGAGACCTGCTCCATTTGATCAAGATACCCTATGATGATCTCTTTTTTCATCTGTCGTTTTTCGAGAAGATGCTGCAGAAAATCCTCCTTGCTGACAAAATGAACATAAAACGCTCCTTTGCTGTACCCGGCTGCTCTGCTGATATCCTCTACAGAAACCGGATCATACGCTCGGTCAATCAACAAATTCAAGCCAGCGTCTATAAAACTTTGAAATGTTGCTTCTCTTTTCATTTGAAATTTGTTTTTTTTCATATTTTTCTCCAGGCGGTATGATTACCCTTATCTTACAACGGATCAATCTTTAGCGGTATTTATTTCTTTGGACGCTTATGCTATTCGGTTTTCCCGGGGTCATTTTTAATAGGCTGAATGATTTATTTTCATTTACATACTATCCAGTCAGTATTTAATTGTTTATTATTATAAATAAGATTCATATTGGTTATATTAGTCATTTTTTTAGGGAATAGGTAGGTGGTTTTTCCTTCAGTTTGTGAACACCGAGCAACTATGTGTGAAATTTGTTGTACTCGCCTCATCATCGCGCCGGCTCATCTTTATTGCCCGCATGTTGCAGGAAAACATTTTATACAATTGGAGGTTACTATGAAAACTCATGTTAAAAAAGATTTGGACAAAGATTGGCATATGTTAATGCAAGAAGCTAGATCCATTGGGTTAGGCATTCGTGATGTGAGGCAGTTTTTAGAATCTGAGACAGCATTGAGAAAGAATAATCACAAAAAAACCGTCCGCCAAGACTAATCCGAACAGGCGGATCTATTACCTCTGGCTTTTCTATCATCTGATCTGAGTTTTCACCATTTCCTCTATTCGAAAGCGATTGCTGCGCCGAGCTTGAGGACAAACGGTGTGTCAGCTAACATACGACAGACAGCCGGTGATGCGATCACCTCTTGGCACATGCATTGTCATAAAGAGGTGATGCGAACATCTATTAACCGGGCTCTGGTAAACAGCAGCTTTGCTGAGAACAAGCTGCATTCGGTGAGGTTTTGAAAGCAAACGCGTTTTATACGCTGCCGAGCTGGAAAACCTTCGCCTGTCTTTATACCTCTATGTTCACCTCTTCACGACTTCCTTCTTTTTTCATCCTCCAGATGTTATTCAGCATAAATCAGACTTTCAGTACATACCTATTGGTGTACCTTTTTGCTTACGTTTAGCGAATAAAAGGAGGAAAGCCATGTACAAAGCTGATTACAAACAGATTGCTGCAACGCCGTCTTTTCAAGCTTTTTTAAAGCAGAAACGCGCTTTTATTGTTCCTTCAGCGATTTTCTTTTTTGTCTTTTATTTTTCACTTCCTGTTTTGACGTCTTATTTCACCTTTTTGAATGCACCGGCCATTGGAGCTGTTTCATGGGCTTGGCTGTTTGCCATCGCCCAATTCGCCATGACTTGGATACTGAGTACAGTGTATTCCCGAAGGGCGGCTCATTTCGATCGGTATGTAAGCGCTTTAAAGGAAGATCTGAAGGGTGAACAGACATGAATATGACTGCTTTTCTATTATTTTTAGCGATTGTCGGCCTGACGCTTATCATCACGTATTTTGCCGCGAAGAAGACGAAAACGACGAGTGAGTTTTATACGGCGGGCGGCGGGCTCACCGGTGTTCAGAATGGACTGGCAATTGCCGGCGACTACATGTCCGCGGCCTCGTTTCTCGGGATTGCCGGAATGATTGCGTTATATGGATTTGATGGATTCTTTTACAGCATCGGTTTTCTGGTGGCTTATCTCGTTGTCTTGTACATCGTGGCGGAACCGCTTCGGAATCTTGGGAAGTACACGATGGCGGACATGATTGCGGCTCGATTTAAAGAAAAGAAAATCCGCGGCGTCGCGGCTCTCAATACCATTGCCATCTCTACTTTTTATATGATCGCCCAACTCGTGGGGGCGGGCGCGCTGATCAAACTGCTGCTGGGGCTGGATTACACCGCGGCAGTCCTCATTGTCGGAGTGTTGATGACCATTTATGTCGTGTTTGGCGGCATGATCGCGACAAGCTGGGTTCAAATTGTTAAAGCCGTTTTGCTGATGGCCGGAACACTCGTCATTTCAATCATCGTGTTTTCGAAATTCGGCTTTAACCTCAATACCATGTTTGAGCAGATGAAAACGGCAACTCCGCTTGGCGCTGATTTCTTAAACCCCGGAAATAAGTACAAGGTGCCGCTGGAGACCTTGTCGTTAAACCTGGCACTCGTGCTTGGAACTGCCGGGCTCCCGCATATTTTGATCCGGTTTTATACTGTTAAGGATGCCAAGACTGCCCGGACATCCGTTGTGTCAGCGACATGGATTATCGGTGTGTTTTACATTATGACGGTGTTTCTCGGCTTTGGCGCCGCTGCGTTTGTCGGTTTTGACGCGATTACGGCGGCTGATCAAGCGGGAAATATGGCGGCTCCGCTTTTAGCGAAAGCGCTCGGGGGAGATTTTCTGTTTGCTTTTGTATCAGCCATCGCCTTTGCTACCATTTTAGCTGTCGTGACAGGATTGGTGCTGTCTGCCGCCTCAGCATTTGCCCATGATATTTACAGCCAGATTATCAGAAAGGGAGAAGCAACTGAAAAAGAACAGATGAAAGCGGCCAGATGGGCTTCTCTCGCCGTGTCAGTTCTCTCGATTCTCCTCGCGATTTTTGCACAGTCCTTAAATGTGGCGTTCCTTGTCGCACTTGCGTTTGCGGTGGCGGCCAGCGCAAACCTCCCGCTGATTGTGTTTACGGTCTTCTGGAAGAGATTCAATGCTACAGGCGCTTTGTGGGGCAGCCTGACAGGCCTGATCAGCGCGCTTGTGCTTGTATCGATGAGCCCTAGTGTGTGGGACCCGTCCGGAGGAGCTATATTTACCGGCGATCCGCTCATTCCGCTTTCTAATCCGGGCATTATTTCCATCCCGCTCGGCTTCCTCGGTGCATGGCTCGGAACGGTGCTGTCGTCAAATAAAACAGTTGATGAAGAGACGTTTGCGGAAATACAGGTGAAGGCACATACTGGCATTCATATGGAACAGGAGTAGGAGTAAAAAAGCTCTCTTGTATAGAGAGCTTTTCTTTACTTTTTCTGCTGTTCGTCAGAAATCGCTTTTTCAAATACGTCCTTGCCGGCAGCACCCGGTATCACAGTGTCGCCAATGATAAAGGTTGGAACGGCAGTGATGTCGGCCTCTTCATAGGCGTGCTTCAAGGCTTGCCGCTGCACGTCCTGATATGTTCTTGTTTCAAGTGCGGATTTGAATGAGGCTCCGTCTAACCCCACTTCCTCGGCAAGCTTCGTCAAGATGTCAATGTCGCCGATATTTTGGCCCTCTTGGAAAAATGCCTGAAAGACACGGGTGTTGTATTCATGTCCTTTATTGTATTCCTTTGCAAAGTGGAAGCCTTCAAACGCCAGATCTGTATATGGATGAGGCGAGACGTTTGGAAAATTGATCTCGACTCCTAATTTGTCCGCCATTGGCTGAATCGACTTCTGCCACATGTACTGTTTGGAAGGATCATTGACCGGGTCAAGCTGTGGAGATGGACTTGGGCGCAGTTCAAACGGCATCCACTCGACTTCAACATCCTTTCCTGTTATCGCTTCTTCAAAAGCGGCTTTTCCAATGAAACAAAATGGGCAGACGTAATCTGAATAAACTTTGATGTGTACTGTCATGATAATCTCCTTTCGTATAGGTTGATTTTAAACTGTAACAATAAAAGTTACAACTGTTTTTTAAAAAGAAGCCGATAAAGGCTTCTTTTATGATTCCAGCAAACGCTGGGCAATATATTCTCCTTTTTTGCAGCCTCCTGGGCATGCATATAAAGCAGAACCGATTGTTTGCGTATATTCGTTTAATGCATCCTTTGCCGAAAGTGCCTTAAGCATGGGGATGAACTGATTGTCGGGATTTTTTTGAAAGCTGATAAACAGGAGACCCGCATCCATATAGCCGGTTTTCGGATCAAGTCCTTCTGTGTAAGAGAAAGCTCTTCGCAAAATTTGTTTTCCCGTAGATTTCGCAAGGCTGACGTGTGAATTTGCTGGGATTTGATTCAGCTTCACGGGGTCTGTTTCCTTTTTCTGACCGAAAGGCGCCCCCGAGCTTTTTCTGCGGCCGAAGGTATCTTCTTGGTCCTTGAGGGAAGAACGGTCCCATATCTCAAGGAACATTTTGATTTTCCGAAAAGCCATATAGGTGCCGCCCGTCATCCAGTCAGGCTCACCGGACTGAATCCACACAATGGAGTTCATCAAGGTGTCATCCTTCGTGCTCTGGTTGCCTGTTCCATCTTTAAACCCGAAGAGGTTGCGCGGCGTTTCGCCATTTTTTCCTCCGCTTAAAAAGCCTTTGTTCACAAAGCGGACCTCACAGGTGCCGGTCGCTTGATTCAGCAGATTTCTCAGCGCGTGAAACGCCACTTGTTCATCGTCTGCGCATACTTGAATGCAGATGTCTCCGCCTCCCTGTTTTTCATCCAGGTTGTCATTCGGCATTGCTGGAAGAGCGGCGAGGTGCTTCGGTTTTTTGTTTTTCAGCCCGAAGCGGTCCTTTCCGTCTTTTTCAAAAAAGCCAGGCCCGAATCCGAATGTAACCGTTAAGTTCGAAGGGGATAAATCAGCAGATTCACCTGTATCCTGCGGCGGCAAATATTGATTTTTTTGCTCAGCCGACATTTTCTTTCCAGACGTCAGTATCTGTGTCAGACTTGTCCAGTTTCTGAATAATGTAATGATGTCGCTTTTCTCTTTTGCTGTTACATCCAGCGCGGCAAAATAGACATACGTTTGATGGGCAGTTGTGATGCCGGCCTGATGCTTTCCGTAAAACGGAACGACCTGCTCATCCTCTTTTTCATCCTTATTTGATGACTTAGCTGCAGTCTGCACAAGCGGAGCCAGACCGCCGAGTCCGCTGGCGCCGATCGCAACAGCTGCACCTGCCATCGCCCCCCATTTTAGGATGTCCCGTCTATGAATTTGTTCTGGCTTTTTTTGTTCATCGCTCATGCTGTTACAAAACTCCTTTTATAGCACATTCGCAATCTTCGACATGGTTTCAGAAAGAGTCGTCAGCTTTGTGCTCAGCTCTCTGATTTGATCTTCACTTAATTTATCATAAGACGTATAGGACTGATCATTTGTTTTGTATTTTGCCATTAAAACTTCAAATTCGCTGAACTCCGTATCCAGTTTTTCCGTCAGGTCAGAGTGATCTTTAACAAGCGCGCTTTTTACTGTTTGATAAACAGCTTCGGAGCCTTCTACATTCGCCATGAGGTCGACTAAATCGATTCGTGAGTAGCGCTCTTCTTCTCCCGTGATTTTCGAAATGCCGGCTTCGTTCAGAAGCTCCATCGCGCCTGCTACAATTTGTTCAGGTGTTAATTTCAGTGATTCAATTGAACCGTCAAGCTCTTTTACATCCTTGAGAAGCTGGTCAGCTGTTGCCTTTTCCCCGGAAATATCTTGATCCTTCCAAATGGCTTTCTCAAGCTTATGGAAACCTGTCCATTTGTCCCCTTCTTCTACGTCGTTTTCACGGGCATCAATTTTTGGATCAAGATCTCCGAGGCTTTCAGCGATCGGTTCGATTCGCTCGTAATAAACACGT
Source organism: Bacillus sp. LR_5 (assembly GCF_042709275.1). Lineage (NCBI taxonomy): Bacteria > Bacillati > Bacillota > Bacilli > Caryophanales > Bacillaceae > Bacillus > Bacillus sp. LR_5. The sequence goes on from NZ_JAVAXX010000032.1 coordinate 9,917, forward strand.
GCTTTTCCATATAATGTTTTAGATTTTTCGATATCGCCGGATTTGACGGCGCTTGTAAATGCTTCAGTCGCTTTGACAAGCTGATCGCTCTGCTCTTTGACATAGTCTTTATATTCGTCCGCTGCTTTTGCCAGCTGATCGCTTGCCTTTTTGCTGCTCTTCTTCGCTTCTGTCAAGTCCTCTAAGGACGCTTTCAGCGACTCGGATTCTGTCTTGATTTTGTCTGTATCCGGTTTGTCTTTCTGCGCTTCTGTATAGATGGGCTGAAGGTGCTTTTCGATCTCTGTATATTCGAACGGATAGTCGCCGCGAATATCATTTTCAAAGGAAAGCCAGTAGCTGTTTAACTCTTTCCCCTTCTTTTCAATCTCTTTTTGGTCGCCTTTTTCCGCTGAATCATTCAGCTTGGAAATGATGGTCTCCATTTTATCTACGGATGCGGTGATCTCTTTAGTGACCCCGCTTTTTTCAGGTGAAGCTTTTTCTTTGGATGAAGATGTGTCATTGGCTCCGCAGCCTGCACACAGCGCAAGGATGCATCCGGCTGATACAGCGATTTTTGTGAAATTCATTTTGTCAGTTCCTTTCCGTTTGTAAAATGTTTTGCCATTTCTGAGACAAGCGCAATCAGTAAAAAGAATAAAATCAGCAATTGTGGAATCGTACTGTACACGGACGGATAAATTCCAAGCACCGATACAGACGGCAGCCAGCTCTCCGCATCAGACGGGAGAATGCCCGCCAGCTGAAGGCTGTGAACGCCTGTTCCGAGAAATTTCACGCACATATACAGGACGACCGCCATGGACAGCAGGAAAAACGGCTTTAATGGAATACGCATTCCGAGCTTGATCATCAGAACACCGACGATGACGAGAACGATAAGCCCCGCGGCAGTTCCGCCGATCAGTTCAGTGAGCGGAAGCTTCCCGACAAGCCCGATGAAAAAAATGACTGTTTCGAGCCCTTCTCTTACAACTGCCAGAAATGCAATGAGCGCAAAGGAAAGCAGGCTTCGTTTTTTCAGTGCCTGTGACTTCTGGATATTGATTTTTTCTCTCCATTTATCCATTGAGGCGTTTCTGTGCAGCCACACCCCGACATATAAAAGCATGACAGCCGACAGTACGCCGGTAATTCCGCCAAGCAAGAAGTTGTTTTCTCCGAATACTCTGGAAGAGAATAAAAGCGTGACACCGATGCCGGCTGCCAGGGACACAACCATTCCGGCGGACGCCCCGCCCCAGATCCATGCCGAGGAACGCGTGACACGGGCTTTCTTTGTCATGGTTAAAAGCGCCCCGATGACTAGCAGGGCCTCCATCCCTTCACGAATCGGGATCAGCGCAGCATCCCACCAGCTGTAGCTGCTTGAAGCGATCGGCTCGAGCAATTGAATCATTTCGTCAATTTGCTTTGATACCTTTTCGGGATGGCTGCCGATCTCAGCTTTCATCAGCGCCAGGTTTTCCTCTGATCTCGTATAGGCTTCTTTCGATTGGGAAACGACGTCTCCCTCAACAGCGAGCCAGGATGTAATTAAATTGTCGATTGCAGATGACGCTTCATCCAATTGTTTTTTTTCTATTAACTGTTTTGTGTCTTTCAGGCTTTGTATATAGGCTGTTAAGGACGCCCTTGATTGACCCGAGGATGTCTTTTTCAGCACGACAGCCTGCTGATAGGTTTCTAAATGGGAAGAAAGCTCTTCAAGCTGTGTTTTGAGCTTGTCTGCGTCTTGATTAATAAAAGAAAGAGAAATCATCGCGATATTTGAGTCCATTTTGCTGTGAGAAGATAGATTTTCTTTCTTAATAGAAGGTTCTTCTTTTTTCCACTTTGCCTTGAATGTTTCAAACGTTTGTTGTGCCGAGTCCATATCTCCGCCTTTTACGGCTTCGATCATTTGCTTGTTTAATTGAATCAGCGCAGCAATCGGATCGTCTTCCGCATGTGCCGCAGAACCGAAAACCATCAACAAGCTAAATAAAATAAGCGCCAGCCCCCGAGTCATCATGCTCCTCCTATAATTGAAAATGATTATCATTGTATAACATAATCATAGCCAGTTCCTGTTCTTTGTCAATTAAAATTTGAAGGTCTGAAAACCTTGATATAAAGCAAAAAGGCTGTCCTTTATAGAACAGCCTTTTGAAGGAAGAAGAACGTTTATCTTCTTGTTTTATACGTTTGAATTTCTTCATGAAACTTGCGTGCGGCACCCTCTGGATCCTCCGCCTGACTGATGGCGCTGATCATACTGACACCGTCGGCCCCCGCTTGGATAACAGGTGCGGCATTTTCGATTGTGATGCCACCGATGCCCACAATCGGAATGTCGATACCTTGACGGCGGACCGCTTCGATGAGAGATACACCTTGTACAGCCCTCGTATCCTTTTTCGTTTCTGTCGGGTAGATTGGCCCGAGTCCGACATAATCCGCGCCATCTTCTTCGGCTTGCTTCACCTCAGACATTGTATGGGTGGAAACGCCAAGAATCATATCCCCTATAGCGTCTCTTACTTCTTTTGCGTTGGCGTCTTCCTGGCCGATATGGATACCGTCAGCCTCCAGTTTCAGAGCCAACTCCACATCATCATTGACAATGAAAGGAGCACCGGCTTCACGGCAGGCTTCTTGCACTTTTTTAGCAAATTCAATCCGTGCCTCTCCTGTCAGCGCATCCCCGCCCTTTTCACGAAACTGGTACAGAGTGGCGCCGCCTTTTAACGCTTTTTGTACGACCGTGACAGGATCGGCTTTCGTATTGTTTGACCCCATAATGAAGTAAACAGATAATAACTCTTTCATCATTTCCCGAGAAATACGTGTCATGAGACAGTCACCCTTTCTATTGTCGCCAGTTCTTGGACGTCTTGTTCAGTAACAGATGAAAGCTTGTTCAGCAATTCAATCTGAAAGCTTCCCGGACCTTTGTCAGCTGTCTTCTGTGCGGCAAGCTGAGCTGCGACCCCATACGAAGAAATGGCAGCGATAGCAGCAAACATTGGATTTTCTTCCACAGCGCAAAACGCACCGACAACAGAAGTCAGCAGGCATCCGGCGCCTGTCACTTTCGTCAGCAGCTTGTGGCCGTTATGAAGGGTATATACGTTTGACGTGTCGGCAATCACATCCACTTCACCGGTAATCGCAATGACTGTGTTTAGCTTATGTGCCGCCTGCTGGGCGAGCCGGATGATGTCTCCTCCGTCTCCTCCCGCATCAACACCTTTGATCAGCCAATCGGTCACACCAACGGTATGGGCAATTTCCGCAGCATTTCCTCTGATCGCAGAGAGGCGCACCTCACGAATGATGTCACGCGCCGATTGAGTACGGAACGGTGTTGCTCCGGCGCCGACAGGGTCAAGAATGACAGGAACACCATGTTCATTAGCTGATTTTCCCGCGATGATCATCGCTTCGACAGACTCCTTGCTCAGCGTTCCGATATTTAAAACAAGTGCACCCGCAATCTTCGCCATGTCCGCGACCTCTTCTTTCGCGTACGCCATAACAGGGGATGCGCCGAGGGCGAGCAGGCCGTTTGCTGTAAAATTCGTTACGACATTATTGGTTATGCTGTGCACCAGAGGGCTATGCTGGCGGACAGCAGTAAGACATTTTGCTGCTGATTGTGCATCCATGTTTGCATCATCCTTTACTCTCTTTTTTCGGGTCCCATAAATACGATTTCGTATGTTCGAGCCAAGCTCTGGCCGCAAAGGACAAGTAGCGGTCTTTTCTCCAAATAATGGCGAGGTGCCAAGGGATGACCGGATCGACAAGCGGAATGACTTTCACTTTTTCCGGGTCAAGTCCGCGGCAGATTCGTTCCGGCAAAAGCCCGATTCCAAGGTTGGCTGACACCATCTCACTGATAAAATCCCATTGTGAGGTTTCATAAATGATATGAGGCCGGAATCCAGCTTTGATACATTCCGTCATAATTCGATTGTGCAGGACAAAATCCTCCCTGAAGAAAATAAAAGGCTCGTCCTTCAACTCACGCAGCCTGCACTCTTTTTCGCCTGCCAGCCGGTGGGAAGGGTGAACGACAAGCATTAAGGTTTCTTTTACGATTGTAAACGAATGAAAGATGTCTTCGTTTGCAGGAAGAACGACAACGCCGATATCAAGTGAACCGTCCCCGACACCTTCTTGGACTTTTATAGAACCGTCTTCGACTAGCTGAAAGGTGATATTCGGATAGTTTTCACGGAAATCGCCGAGCACTCTCGGGAAAAATCCCGATCCAATCATCGGCGGCAGTCCAATCCGTACATGCCCTTTCTTGACCTCCATAATATCATTTAATTCTGACGTCAGGTTTTGAAATGATTTAATAATTTCCTGCGCCTGCACATACATGCTCTGGCCGGCGTCAGTCAGATCCACCTGCCTGCCGTTTCGGTAAAACAGTTCAATCCCGAGTTCTTCTTCTAAATTTTTGATCATTTTTGATATCGTCGGCTGAGAAACATAAAGGGATTGGGAAGCCTTCGTAAAGCTTTTTAAACGGGCGACTTCCAAGAAATATGTTAAATGGCGGATATCCATGGGTTTCACCCTTTCTATAGACAAAAGGAATACTTATTATTCTTTATATATATTTTACCTATAGAGAGACCTTATGTACAATATGAATATAAGGGAGGCATCAATATGAAAAAACTGTTGCTAACCGTTATTCAAATCGCTCTGTTATTTATATTTGCTCGGCTGATTAATTGGGTGACAGCCCTTCTTCATATAAATATTCCCGGCAGTATAATAGGGATTGTGATTCTTTTCACATTATTGCACTTTAACATTATCAAGCTTGAATGGATAGAGCTTGGTGCAGCGTGGCTTCTCGGGGAGCTGCTTTTATTTTTTATCCCGTCTGCCGTCGGAGTGATTGAATACGGAGACATTATGTCGAAATTCGGTGTCAGCATTCTGCTTGTTGTCATCATCAGCACGTTTGTCGTGATGGTGTCTACAGGAACGCTTACACAAATCATTGCAAAAAGAAAGGAGAAAAAGCATACGTGTTCATCGGAATTGTAAGTTTGTTTTTAACGGTTTTGGTGTATTTAGGAGCAAAAAAGGTATATCAACGTTTTCCGCGTGTTTATACGTCGCCGCTATTGGTGACGCCCGCTGTGTTAGTCGGTCTGCTGCTGCTGGTGAATGTCCCGTACGAGTCCTATAATCTCGGCGGCGGATTGCTGACCGATATGCTACAGCCGGCCACCGTGGCATTCGCGATCCCGCTATATAAATATTTCCCTGTTTTAAAGAAATACGCAGTGGAAATTATTTTGAATGTGGCCGTCGGTTCATGCATCGCGATTATTTCTACCGCTCTTATTGCGAAATGGCTTCACCTCGGCACCGGCTTAATTGACAGCCTCGTCCCGAGATCAGTGACAACGCCGATCGCGATGAACGTATCTGAAATGATCGGCGGAATGCCTGCCGTCACAGCCGTGTTTGTGATTTTAACCGCTTTGCTCGGCACAGTGATCGGCCCGATGGTCATCCGCTATTTCCGTATTGATAACGAAATCGCGCGGGGCGTGCTGCTCGGCACAAGCGCACACGGAGCGGGAACGTCAAAGGCATTTGAGCTCAGCTCTGTGTCCGGCACGATTTCAAGCGTATCGATGATCTTAGCTGCGATTATGACGCTTTGCGCGGCGCCGTTTTTACTTTCATTTATGTAAAAAACTGTCCTCTCGAGGGCAGTTTTTTTATGTGCTTCCCCTTATTGAAAAGCTCGCAAATTACAATATAATGTAATTTGTGGATACCAAAGGAGGCACCTTGATGCACAACTTGCAGGTGAGACGGCATTATGCCGCGTTAAAAGGATTTTATTTGTTTGCTTTTCTCGGTACGGGCAGCATAATTCCCTTACTCAGTATGTATTTAACGAAGGAACAGCATTTAAGCGGATCACAGGTCGGCTTGATCATGTCACTGGGCCCGATTGTGATGATTTTTTTTCAGCCGTTTTGGGGCATGCTGAGCGACTATACGCAAAAAACGAAAGGCCTGCTGGCGGTTTGCACATCAATCACAGGCATCATTGGATTAGCCTATATTGCATTTGACAGTTTCCCTCTGTTTATTTTGATTGCGGCCTGTTTTGCAGCCTTTCAAAGCACGATTATTCCACTTTCGGACAGCATTTCACTAAGGTACACACAAGAAACAAACGGCAACTACGGCGGAATCCGCCTGTTTGGTTCTCTCGGCTTCGGTGTCGCGGTGTTTGCCATGGGACAGGTGACGAACCGGCTGTACCCCATTCACGTGATCTTTATCTTTGGCTGTGCCTTTCTATGCATTGCTGCCATATTGGCTTCACAAATGCCCGGCCAGCAGAAAACAAAAACAAAGGTCAATATCCGCAAAGGATTCCGGGAGCTTATCAGCAACAAAACTTTCCTCATCTTTATGATCATCACCTTTACGACATTTGCTCCAAACTTAGCGAACAATACGTATTTCAGTCTTTTTCTGGACAAAAGCGGCGCGTCACTTTCCGCTATCGGCATTTTATTTTTCATCGGTGTCATTTCAGAAATTCCATTTATGAGATTCGCCCAAACATTTATAGATAAAATGGGGCTGCTCAACGTCATTATGCTGTCAGGCGGAGTCTCATTATTCAGGTGGGCGCTCTATTTCACGGCGCCTTCACTATGGATCATTTATGCGACGGTCTTTCTTCAGGGAGTGGCCATCGGTTTATTTATCCCGGCGGCGCTTCAATATGTGAAAAAGATTACCCCAAGACACGTTGAAGCGACGGCGCTGACCATGTACGCCGCCATTGGCAACGGGTTCGGCAACTGGTTCTGCACATTTGCAGGCGGGTACATTTTTGACTACGTGTCGATTTTCGCGGTCTATTTGCTTTTTGGCATTCTGAGCATAGCAGGCTTTGGCCTGACATTATATTTAATGAAGGCTGAAAAAAACAAACATACACTTCATCAGCCGGCTGTTACTTTTAAACCATAATGACTATAATGAACAAAAGAAAGGATGTGCGTTATGAACGGGCAAGAGCGAAACAGCATTTCGAAAGGGTTGCAGGTTGATATTGTATTGAAAGCAGATCAAAAAACAGGAAAACTGACGAGAGGGACAGTGAAGGATATTTTGACGAAATCAAGCTTTCATCCGCATGGCATTAAAGTCCGTCTTGAAGATGGCCGCATCGGCCGCGTCCAGCAGATCATTTCTACATAAAAAAAAGCTGCCCCTGAACAGGGCAGCTTTTTCATTATTTTTTCTGCAGAAGGACCACTTTCAGGTAGTTGCCTTCCGGAAATGCCGAAATCGTTTTGAAGTCCTCCGGCAGTGTAAATTCCTCAATAATCGTGTAGCGTTCATTTGTTTCTTTAAAGGCGGCATCGATAAAGCCTTTGAACTTCTTCATGCCAAAAGAGCTGCTGTTTGTAGAGGCAACAATGACACCCTTGTCAGCAGTGATGGCGATCGTTTCCTTCAGCAGGTTTTTATAATCCTTGGCCGCGCTGAAGGTGCGTTTTTTTGTGCGCGCAAAGGAAGGCGGATCGAGAATAATCAGATCAAAGCGCAAATCCTTTTTTGCAGCATATGAAAAATAGTTAAAAACGTCCATCACTTTAATGTCGTGCGCTTCGTAATCCAGCTTGTTCACGCTGAATTGCTCGATCGTTTTGGCCAGACTTCGGTTTGCCACGTCGACGCTTGTTGTTTTCTCTGCTCCGCCAAGCGCCGCTGCCACGGAGAATGCACCCGTATAAGAAAATGTATTTAAAACGGTTTTCCCTTTTGCATAGCGGTCTCTGATCGCCTTGCGCACGTGTCTTTGATCCAAAAAGATGCCCGTCATGGCGCCTTCATTCAGATCCACCGCGTATTGAATGCCATTCTCCTGGATGATGATCGGGAACTCGCCCCTTCTCCCTTTCACGAAGTCATCATCTTCAACGTATTGTCCAGCCGTGTCGAAGCGTTTCTTCTCGTAAATCGCTTTATAATCAAGATCCATCTCATCCAATGCGGAAATCAGCATGTCTTTAAAGGTGTAAATCCCCTTGCTGTACCATTGAATCAGCAGGTAGCCGTCATAATAGTCGATGGTGACGCCGCCGACACCGTCGCCCTCACCGTTGAACAGGCGGAAAGCTGTTGTATCTTGAGCCTCAAATAGTTTGGCGCGCGCTTGGGCCGCTTTTGTTAATTTGGTGAGAAAAAATGCCTGGTCAACCTGTTCATGTTTATTGCGGGTAAGCGTCCAGCCGACCCCTTTGTTTTGCAGGCCATAATAGCCCCGCGCGAGAAACTCGCCGCTCTCAGACACGATATCAACGAGGTCTCCTTCTTTCATGTGCCCCGCACTCCCTGCGAGAGCTTCTTTTTCGATAAGGGGATAGCCTTTTTTGATTTTGGCAGCGTATGCTTTCTTTAGGGTGAGTAGCTTCATATATGTCGTCCTCTTTCTGTTTGCTTTCTCTTATCGTACCACAAAACGCCAAGATGTCTGCATTGACAGAAAGGAAAGGTTTTTCTACGATAGACAAAAAGAGTTTCGAGGAGGAGCAGCATGGCAAAACGAATTGACCATACAGGCATCATGGTAAGAGATATTAACGCGTCCATCACATTTTATGAAGAGGTACTCGGCATGAAATTGAAGGATCGCATCACACACACGAACGGTGTAATCGAGCTTGCATTTCTTGGCTTTGAAGACGGCCCGGAAACAGAAATTGAACTGATTCAAGGCTACAGCAGCGAGCTTCCCGCTGAAGGAAAAGTGCACCACATTGCCCTGCTGACTGATGACATCGCGGCTGAATATACAAAAGCGGAAAAAATGAACGCAAAATTTATCGACGAGGAGATCACAACACTTCCAAACGGATACCGTTATTTCTATATCGAAGGCCCTGACGGTGAGTGGATTGAGTTCTTTCAGCGGTAATAAAAAAGCAGCATAACGCTGCTTTTTTATTATTTAAACACTTACATCACTACACATTTTTATCCCCAGATTCAACCGCACTCTCTTCCCGCCATTTTTGATGATCCCATATTCTGAAAAACGGATAGTAGATGGCACAGGTGATCAGCAGGTTCACCAGCTGCATAACGGCGCCCGACACCTTTCCGCCTGTCGCCAGGTAACCTGATATGAGCGGCGGCATCGTCCATGGCACCGCGATTCCGGCCGGTCTTGCCACCAGCCCGGTGCTCATGCCGATATAAGTTGCGGTAATCGTGAGGAGCGGTGCGATGATAAATGGGACAATAAGGAGCGGATTCATGACAATCGGCATGCCGAAAATGATCGGCTCGTTGATATTAAAAAGTGCGGGCCCAATCCCTAATCGGCCAAGCTGCTTCATTTGTTTGCTGCGGGAGCGCACAAGCATCGTCAGGACAAGCGCCAGCGTCGCCCCGCTCCCGCCGACATTGATCCAAATTTGAAAGAACTGAGTCGTAAAAATACTCGGCAGCGCCTCGCCCGCTTGAAAGGCGAGACGGTTGGCATCCATCGCGCCGTACCAAATCGGCGCCATGATTCCGCCAATGATGGAAGCCCCGTGAATCCCGCACGACCAAAGCAGCATCTGCACAAATTCAGCGATCAGGCTTCCGCCGAGACTGCCGCCAAGGATGGAAAGCGGTGTGCCAAGCAGGTCTCCTACGACATTGTGCAGACTCTGAAAAGGTGTCATTTCAATCAAAAGGCGCGCCAGCCACACGAGAAACACAATGATAAAGCCGGGAATCAGCGCGACAAACGATTTGCTTACCGCAGGCGGCACACCGTCTGGCATTTTGAAGACGATATTTTTTTGAATAATGTACCGATAGATTTCGGTTGAAAACAAGGCGATCAGCATGGCGACAAATAAGCCCTTGCTGCCGAGCAGCGTGATCGGAATTCCGCCCCCTACCATGATGGGTTCCGTTGAGCCATCCGGTGTAAACGGCACCTCAAACGGCGTCGCCAGCAGAAATGCGGCAATTGAAATCGCTCCGGCAGAAAGGGCATCGACACCATAGCTTTCTGCCAACCGATAGGCGATCCCAAAAGCGGCAATCATCGCCATAATATCAAACGAAGCGTTAACAGGATATCCGAGCTTATCGGCCCACTCGTTCCCAAACACACTCGCCATGAAATCAGCATACCCCGGAATCGGCAGGCTCGTTAAAATCAAGAAGACAGACCCGATAATAATCAGCGGCATGGTCAGGATAATTCCGTCACGCAAAGCGCTGAGATGCCGCTGCCCGGCAATTTTCCCGGCGACAGGCATTATTTTTTCCTCCATCACCCGAGTGAATGTGCTCATCTTAAAAGCCCCCTTTTCTCATTGCTTTGTGAACAACCTCCGCAATGTTTTCTTTATCTTATTTTGAAAACGCTTACAAATTCATTTGGAAAATTTCCTCTTCATGCGGAAAAAATCTGTATTTTGCTAAACAACCCTGCCCATGAAAAATTTTTTCCTTCTTACTATTAATCTCTCTTTTTTTCTCCGATATATATATCAAACATCATAGAAAAAGGAGATGAATCATGAAAAACATGTCTTGCAAACTTGTTGTATCAGTCACTCTGTTTTTCAGTTTTCTCGCCGTAGGCCCTCTCGCTCATGCGCAAAACAGCAGCGAGAAAGAGGTTATTGTGGTTTATAAAAACAAGGCCGGAAAGGAAACCATCCTGGATAGTGATGCTGATGTTGAACAGCAGTATAAACATCTTCCCGCGGTAGCGGTCACAGCAGACCAGGAGACAGTAAAAGAATTAAAGCAGGATCCTGATATTTTGTATGTAGAAAACAACGTATCATTTACCGCAGCAGACAGCACGGATTTCAAAGTGCTGTCAGACGGCACTGACACCTCTGACAACTTTGAGCAATGGAACCTTGAGCCCATTCAGGTGAAACAGGCTTGGAAGGCAGGACTGACAGGAAAAAATATCAAAATTGCCGTCATTGACAGCGGGATCTCCCCCCACGATGACCTGTCGATTGCCGGCGGGTATTCAGCTGTCAGTTATACCTCTTCTTACAAAGATGATAACGGCCACGGAACACATGTCGCAGGGATTATCGGAGCCAAGCATAACGGCTACGGAATTGACGGCATCGCACCGGAAGCACAAATATACGCGGTTAAAGCGCTTGATCAGAACGGCTCGGGGGATCTTCAAAGTCTTCTCCAAGGAATTGACTGGTCGATCGCAAACGGGATGGACATCGTCAATATGAGCCTTGGCACGACGTCAGACAGCAAAATCCTTCATGAGGCCGTGAACAAAGCATATGAACAAGGTGTTCTGCTTGTTGCCGCAAGCGGTAACGACGGAAACGGCAAGCCGGTGAATTATCCGGCGGCATACAGCAGTGTCGTTGCTGTTTCAGCAACAAACGAAAAGAATCAGCTTGCCTCCTTCTCAACAACTGGAGATGAAGTTGAATTTTCAGCGCCGGGGACAAACATCACAAGCACTTACTTAAACCAGTATTATGCAACAGGAAGCGGAACATCCCAAGCGACACCGCACGCCGCTGCCATGTTTGCTTTGTTAAAACAGCGTGATCCTGCCGAGACAAACGTCCAGCTTCGCGAGGAAATGCGGAGAAATATCGTTGATCTTGGTACCGCAGGCCGCGATCAGCAATTTGGCTACGGCTTAATCCAATATAAAGCACAGGCAACAGATTCAGCGTACGCGGCAGCAGAGCAAGCGGTGAAAAAAGCGGAACAAACAAAAGCACAAACCGATATCAACAAAGCGCAAGAACTCGTCAGCCAGCTGCCGGGCTCCGACGCCAAAACTGCCCTGCAAAAAAGACTGGATAAAGTACAGTCATACAGAAATGTAAAAGATGCGAAAGACAAAGTCGCAAAGGCAGAAAAATATAAAACACAGCAAACCGTTGATACAGCAGAAACTGCCATCAACAAGCTTCCGAACGGAACAGACAAAAAGAACCTTCAAAAACGCTTAGACCAAGTAAAACGCTACATCGCGTCAAAGCAAGCGAAAGACAAAGTTGCGAAAGCGGAAAAAAGCAAAAAGAAAACAGATGTGGACAACGCACAATCAGCAATTGGCAAGCTGCCTGCAAGTTCAGAAAAAACGTCCCTGCAGAAACGCCTTAACAAAGTGAAGAGCACCAATTTGAAGACGGCACAGCAATCCGTATCTGCGGCTGAAAAGAAATCAACTGATGCAAATGCGGCAAAAGCACAATCAGCCGTCAATCAGCTTCAAGCAGGCAAGGACAAAACGGCATTGCAAAAACGGTTAGACAAAGTGAAGAAAAAGGTGGCGGCGGCTGAAGCAAAAAAAGTCGAAACTGCCAAGGCAAAAGTGAAGAAAGCGGAAAAAGACAAAACAAAGAAATCGAAGACATCCGCTCAGTCTGCAGTGAATCAATTAAAAGCATCCAATGAAAAAACAAAGCTGCAAAAACGGCTGAACGCCGTCAAACCGAAAAAGTAACCAAAAACCTTTAAGACTTGCATTCCGGGTCTTAAAGGTTTTTTACATTCTAAGAACATCGCACACAACCTTTTTCCCATCCGCCTCACAGGCTTTTCATACTATTGCTATACAGCCATGAACAGCATAAAATGAACGTTATTACAGTTATCACCACATATGGCGGGATTGTGACTGGGCAGGCAGGCAAGACCCAATGATGCAAAGGGAGTATTAGTGCCTAAAAAGCAGGGCATTTTAACTCTTCTTTTCGTGTTGGGCTCATAACGGCGCCTTGGACAACCCCTATTCTCATGCTCCGTCGTCGACGCGGGCATTTTTGTCATTTTCAGCCGGTATTTCTCACTTTTTTCATTTTGATTGTCAACTTTTCATTTGATACGATGAACAAGCCGACTTTTCTTCAGCAAAGGAGGTTTTGATTGCTTGCATAAAGAGATTGCAAAAGAATTACTGCTGCTCGCAGGAGGAAAAAACAATATTATCAGCATCAGCCATTGTACGACCCGTCTTCGTTTTGATGTAAAGGACGAGACGAAAATTGATATACATGCCATTGAGAACCTGCAAGGTGTGCAGGGCACCTTTTTCCGTTATGGGCTTTTCCAGATTATCTTCGGAGCAGGCGTCGTCAACAAAATATATAAAGAAGTCGTTCATGTATGGGAGAACGCGCCTTCTGAAGAACCTGTCCACCAGAAAAAAGCCAGCCGGAAGCTGAACCCTGCCGCAGCTTTTGCGAAAACACTGTCCGATATTTTTGTGCCGATTATTCCGGCAATAACAGCAAGCGGCCTGCTCATGGGGCTGATCGGCATGATTAAGGTGTTTCACTGGTTCGCTGCCGGCAGCCCATGGATTAAAATGCTCGACCTCGTGTCCAGCACAGCCTTTATTTTACTGCCGATTTTAGTCGGCTTCAGTGCCGCACGGCAATTTGGCAGCAACCCATACCTAGGGGCAGTGATCGCGGGGCTTTTGACGCATCCTGATCTGCTGGACCCGTCTATGCTCGGCAGCAAAACCCCGTCTTCTTTAGACATATGGGGGCTTCATATCCCAATGATGGGCTATCAGGGTTCCATGATACCGATTCTTCTTTCCGTTTTTGTCATGAGCAAAATTGAGAAGCTATTAAAATCGATTGTGCCGAAGTCGCTTGATGTCGTGATCATTCCCTTTATTACGGTCATGGTGACAGGATGCCTCGCGCTGATTGTGATGAATCCCGCCGCGTCCATCATCGGCCAGATCATGACACAATCGATCGTCTATATTTATGATCACGCCGGCATTGCCGCCGGAGCCCTTTTCGGCGGCATCTACTCCACCATCGTCCTATCTGGATTGCATCATAGCTTTTATGCAATTGAGGCAACGCTGCTTGCTAATCCGCATGTCGGTGTCAACTTTTTAGTGCCGATATGGTCGATGGCGAATGTGGCCCAAGGCGGAGCGGGGCTTGCGGTATTCCTCAAAACGAAACAATCAAGCCTGAAAAAAATTGCGCTCCCCGCTTCTCTGACCGCGTTTTTAGGCATTGTTGAGCCGATTGTATTCGGGGTAAATCTCAAATTGATCCGTCCCTTTATCGGAGCAGCCATCGGCGGTGCTATTGGCGGAGCATACGTGGTTGCGGTACAAGTTGTGGCAAATTCCTACGGGCTGACAGGCATTCCGATGATTTCAATCGTGCTGCCGTTTGGCGCCGCTAATTTTGTTCATTATATGATCGGTTTCTTGATCGCAGCCGTCTCTGCTTTTATAGCTACATTGTTTCTCGGGTTTAAAGAAGAGACAGAATAACTGGATTTATTCGTTTTCATTCATAAAACGGGGGATGAAAGGACAAAAAAGCTATGAAAATTAAAAGAATCTTAAATCATAATGCTATCGTCGTAAAGGATCAAAATGAAGAGAAGATTCTCTTGGGTGCAGGAATTGCGTTTAACAAAAAGAAGAATGATATTGTCGATCCGTCAAAAATAGAAAAAACCTTTATCAGAAAAGATACACCTGACTATAAGCAGTTCGAAGAGATTTTAGAAACATTGCCTGAAGACCACATTCAGATTTCTGAGCAAATTATCTCTCATGCCGAAAAAGAGCTGAACATCAAAATCAACGAGCGCATTCATGTCGCTTTTTCAGACCATCTTTCTTTTGCAATTGAACGCCTGAGCAATGGGATGGTTATCAAAAATCCGCTGCTGAATGAAATCAAAGTCCTTTATCCAAAGGAGTTCCAGATCGGCTTATGGGCCAGAGCACTGATTAAAGATAAACTGGGGATTCACATTCCTGATGATGAAATCGGCAATATCGCCATGCATATCCACACAGCAAGAAACAATGCCGGCGATATGACACAAACGCTTGATATTACAACAATGATCCGTGATATTATCGAGATTATCGAAATTCAACTGTCTATTAATATCGTTGAAGATACCATCTCTTATGAACGGCTTGTGACCCATCTCCGCTTTGCCATTCAGCATATCAAAGCAGGCGAATCCATTTACGAGCTGGACGCAGAAATGATCGACATCATTAAAGAGAAGTTTAAGGATGCCTTCCTGTGTGCCCTAAGCATCGGCACCTTTGTGAAGAAGGAATACGGCTTTGAATTTCCTGAAAAAGAATTGTGCTACATCGCCATGCATATTCAGCGGTTCTACCAACGGTCAGTCGCACGCTGAGACAAACAAAAAACGCTTTTGATCATCTCAAAAGCGTTTTTTTATATCTGTATTATTGGTTGATCGCCGGATTCCCAATCGTATTCCACTTCGTATAGGACATGTAATGGAAATACTCATCGCGATACGGATGTTTTGTATTGGAGTTCCAAGGCTTTTCTCCGCCGCAGAAGTGCACGATTGCCGGGTTTTCTCTTGTTTCATTATATTGCTTCCGCCCTAACAGAGTCGGTGGGGTTTTCAGCTTTAACATGATATAGGTTTGAGCGTTCCAGCGCGGATGAAGTTCATACCACTGATCATACAAGATCGCATTCAGTGCATCTTGGTCATGCAGCACAAGAAAGTCTTCGTCTGGGTGTTCATTGATAAAGTTGATGACTTTTTCTGTGATGTTTTGCTTTCTCCAAGACTCAAAATCAATAATCATGATACCTGAGTTAAAATACTTCCCTGTATCAGTGACGTTCATTTCTTTCAGGCGTTCATGCTGCCCCGCATCCTCAACAGCAGCTACGGTGTATGGCGCAATGTCTAAGTCCCATAACTTGGAAATATCCTCTAGGACAAGCGCATCACAATCGATGTAAATCATTCGTTTGATGCTTTCATCCTTAATTAAGTCGGGAATCGAAATGCGGTAATACGCGGCTTTTGTAATATGGCTGCTCTCTACCGCATGTTCATACATTTTGGTATCCACTTCTAAAAACTCAATCGGCACTCCGAATTTCAAAGTGGTTTCTTCCAGTCTTTTTTTGTTATCAGGCTTAATTCCGCCATCAATGACGTATAATTTTACCTCTCTCTCCTGATCCATGTTAGTCAATAAAGAAACGAACATCCCACCTAAATGACGAGCATAATTATCATCTGCGCATGATACGATATGCATGATTTCATCTTTCCTCAATGGTATTCATCTCCCTTTTTGTTGTACAAGTTACATACCCTTTTTCAAAAAAATAAACACGTTCTCCGACATTTTTTTAAACAGAATGTGTGATACAACAAAAAAGGTGTCATTTTTTGAAGATGCGATAAAGCCAATAAAGAATGAAAAAGCTTGCGATTGTGATGGCTTCAGCCGAGACGATATACCACGGCCATGGCCCGAGAACATCTAAGAGAGAGGATCCGCCCGGTTTTTTCGTCAAATACATATAATTCGCGCCAAGCCAGCGATCAATCAGGAAAATACAGACGCCGTACACATTAACAAGCAGGACTGTCACCCATAACGAGCGCTGGCCCATTCTGTAGGTGCCAATCACAGCCATCAGCAGACAGGATAAAAACACAGACCCGTGAGAAATAAAAAAGAGGATATATCGGATATGCGGAAATGAAAACATACCGAGGTCAGGAGTGGCAAGAGCCTGAATCGAACTGCCGATGCCGGCAAAAAACAAAAACACAAACAGCTTTCTGCTTTTTGTCACTAACATAATAGCTGACAAATACACCGACAGGTCACTAAGCTGGAGAGGCAATGAAGTGCGCACCGACCACCTGCCCGTGGCGACCATCCATATTTGATAGCCGATTTGCGAACCAAGCAAAAGAAACATAAACAGAGAACGTAAAAACCGGCTGGCCCTCGGCTGCTTGACCCCCTCTTGGAACAAAAACAACAGAATGGCCAAAAGGGCGATAATCGCTAACGTCACTACATGCTCTGTCGAAAACAGATGAAACGGATCATGCTTATAGACGGATTGAACATATTTTTGCAAAACTGCACCCCCGTTTGCGGGTTTTTGTTTATTTTGGCGTTGTTTGGGCTTTTTTTATTCACTGATATATGGGCTTGAAGTTCACATCAGACTCTGTTACAATTCGTTTCATAGCTAATGATTCTGATAATTTAAGGCAGGCCTAAAAAATGGAACGTTCACATCAACATCAGCAGCTTCGGAAGGAAGAACACGATACACTTTCTAAGCTCAAACAAATGCCCGTCGAGTCACTCAACCTGGAAGCCATTTCGATCGCTACGAATCTGTATCGGTCTGCACAAAGGCTCCGTGTCAAAATGGAGACTGAGGTTCTTTCTTCCTATAACCTTTCTTGGACCGCTTTCTCCATTCTTTATGATCTATGGGTATGGGGAGCGCTCGAAACGAGAAAAATCGCTGAGCTGTCAGGGATATCTACAGCTACAGCAAGCAACGTGATCAAAACGCTCGAAAAAAAGAGTTTTTGCCGTAAAAGCATCGACACAAGAGATCGGCGACTCGTATTTGTCTCTATCACCGATTCCGGCAAACAAGCGATCGAAGAACTCTACCCGGAGTTTCA
Source organism: Bacillus sp. LR_5 (assembly GCF_042709275.1). Lineage (NCBI taxonomy): Bacteria > Bacillati > Bacillota > Bacilli > Caryophanales > Bacillaceae > Bacillus > Bacillus sp. LR_5. The sequence goes on from NZ_JAVAXX010000032.1 coordinate 27,443, forward strand.
CAAAGGGGAAACAGAGCTCATTGCGGGAATGACGAAGGACGAACAGAAAATATTGACAGGGCTGCTTAGAAAGGTAGCTGACAATCTTCATACAACATAAGCTTTGACGGGAATCCAGTAGCGGTTTGTCTCCCTGTTTCAGAGAGCCGGCGGAAGGTGCGAGCCGGCACACAGCAAACGTGAATTACCTCCCCGAGCTTTCTTTGTGAACCTTAAAGGTAGCAAAGAACGGGAAACCGTTATTCGAATGAGCGGAAGACGATGTCTTCAACCAGGGTGGTACCGCGTGCATTGAGCCACGTCCCTTATCGGGATGGGCTCTTTTTTGTGTTTGTAAAAAAGGAGGAAAAATGATGAGAACATTTGAGCAGCTCACAGCGTCACAGCAAAAAGAGGTAGAAAGACAGCTTCAGCTATACATGACAGGCGCCCACGAAGTCATACCGCCGGAGGAATTAAAGGCAAAGCTCGTGAAATCAATTTCCACGGGCACGCCGCTTAAAATTAAGCTCGGATTAGATCCGTCTGCACCGGATGTACATTTGGGCCATACGGTTGTGTTAAATAAGCTTCGCCAATTTCAAGAAAACGGCCACATTGTCCAGCTGTTAATTGGGGATTTCACAGGAAAAATTGGTGATCCGACCGGAAAATCGGCAGCCAGAAAGCAACTGACTGATGAAGAAGTTCAGCACAATGCCAAAACCTACTTTGAGCAATTCGGAAAAGTGCTTGATCCAGAAAAAGTCGAGCTTCACTATAACTCAAAATGGCTGAAAACATTGAATCTGGAAGATGTCATTGAATTAGCAGGGAAAATAACGGTAGCCCGCCTGATGGAGCGCGACGACTTTGAAGAACGCATCGCCATGCAAAAACCAATCTCACTGCATGAATTCTTTTACCCATTGATGCAGGGATATGATTCTGTCGTTCTCGAAAGTGATATTGAATTAGGCGGAACGGATCAGCATTTCAATGTCCTCATGGGGCGGCATTTTCAAGAACGATACAACAAAGAAAAACAAGTCGTCATCCTTATGCCGCTCTTGGAAGGCTTGGATGGCGTCGAGAAAATGTCGAAGTCGAAACACAACTACATTGGCATTAACGAACATCCAAACGACATGTACGGAAAAACGATGTCACTGCCCGACAGCCTGATGAAAAAATACATCCACTTGGCGACAGACTTAGAGCTTGAAGAGAAAAAACAGCTCGTAAAAGACTTAGAAACCGGCGCCGTTCATCCGCGTGATGCCAAAATGCTTTTAGCCAAAACAATCGTCCGAATGTATCACGGAGAGAAAGCAGCAGAAGCTGCCGAACACTCGTTTAAAACAGTCTTTCAGGAAAAAAGCCTGCCGGAAGATATACCGGCCGTAAACTGGAAAGGCGAAAAAACGATAGCGATGATTGATCTGCTCGTCAAGCTAAAGCTCCTCTCTTCGAAGAGCGAGGCGCGCCGCATGATTCAAAACGGCGGTGTACGCATCGACGGAGAGAAAGTAACAGATGTTCACACCAAAGCAGAGATAAGAGAGAATATGATCATCCAAGTCGGCAAACGCAAGTTTTTAAAGCTCCAATAGTCTGATATTCCGAAACGCTTATGACCCTTCATTCATAAGCGTTTTTTTGCAGGTATAAAGCACTGTCTTTTCAAAAACGCTCTCCATCTTGCAGGAAACTCCTTTAGCATCCCGAAATATTCCCCAACCATACATTTAGGGGAGGTTTATTTTTGATGAAAAAGCTTTTGACTGTCATGACGATGGCTGTTTTAACTGCCGGCACACTGCTCTTGCCGGCACAGAGTGTCACCCCTGCCGCGCACGCTTTACAAATATCAAATAGCGAGCGCGAGCTTCCATTCAAAGCAAAGCATGCGTACTCTACCATTTCTCAGCTAAGTGAAGCAATCGGCCCCAGAATAGCCGGAACTGCAGCTGAAAAAAAGAGTGCCCTATTGATCGCCTCATCCTTGAGAAAATTAAAGCTTGATGTGAAGGTTCAACGATTCAACATTCCTGACCGGCTTGAGGGTACACTGTCTTCAGCAGGACGCGATATTCTTCTCCAAGCGGCGTCCGGCTCAGCTCCGACTGAAGAACAAGGGCTGACGGCCCCGCTTTACAATGCGGGATTGGGCTATCAAAAGGACTTTACCGCTGACGCCAAGGGCAAAATCGCCTTGATTTCCAGAGGAGACCTGACTTATTACGAGAAAGCCAAAAATGCCGAAGCCGCCGGAGCGAAAGCTGTCATCATTTATAACAACAAAGAAAGCCTCGTGCCTATGACGCCAAACCTGTCGGGAAATAAAGTCGGCATTCCGGTCGTCGGCATTAAGAAAGAAGACGGTGAAGCACTTACCCAGCAAAAAGAAGCCACCTTAAAACTAAAAGCATTCACAAACCAAACCTCCCAGAATATCATCGGAATCAAAAAACCAAAGAACATCAAACATCCAGACATTGTGTACGTGACGGCCCATTACGACAGTGTTCCTTTTTCGCCCGGAGCAAATGACAACGGCTCAGGAACCTCTGTTATGCTGGAGATGGCACGTGTCTTAAAAAGCGTTCCATCTGATAAAGAAATCCGCTTTATCGCTTTCGGCGCCGAAGAGCTCGGCCTGCTCGGCTCCTCTCACTATGTAGATCATCTATCAGAAAAAGAGCTGAAACGAAGCGAAGTGAACTTCAACTTAGATATGGTAGGCACAAGCTGGGAAAAAGCGTCTGAGCTGTATGTCAACACATTGGATGGCCAATCTAACTATGTTTGGGAATCCAGCCGTACGGCTGCTGAAAAAATTGGGTTTGACAGCCTGTCTCTGACACAGGGAGGATCATCTGATCATGTGCCATTCCACGAAGCCGGCATTGATTCCGCCAACTTTATTTGGGGAGACCCGGAAACAGAAGAAGTTGAGCCGTGGTATCATACCCCTGAAGACTCGATTGATCATATCAGCAAAGAACGCCTCCAGCAAGCAGGCGATCTTGTGACAGCCGCTGTCTATGAGGCTGTGAAAAAAGAGAAGAAACCGAAAACCATTAAGAAACAAATGAAGGCGAAAGCATCTGACATTTTTGAAGATATCAAATAAAAAAAGACGGCACTTGGGTGCCGTCTTTTTTTTATAATGATCAGCTGTTTAGCCGTCTATAAGTAAAGCTTTCAGTTTATCAACTGTATTTTCTTTTTCTAACGGGCGATAAATGGTCAGTTTCAAATCAGGAGAGTCATATATTTGTAATGTCATATGCTCCATCACCATTGTTCCGGCTGCCGGGTGATGAAGTACTTTTTCTCCTGCGTGTGTGCCTAATACTTCGTGGTGGTTCCACCATTTTTTAAATTCCGGGCTTCTTTCAGTTAACTCATCGATCAGCTCTTTTATCCATGCTTCCCCAAGAAACCGGCTGGCTGTCGATCGAAACTGTGCGATAAGTTTTTTGGCGTGGCTTTCCCAGTCGTCAAGCAGATCCCGATACTCCTTCGAGGTGAAACATCGCCATATGGCATTCCTTTCCTTACTGCCCATTTGGCCAAAATTGCCGAACACAGCACAAGCTGCTGTGTTCCAAGCAATAACGTCCCACTTTTCGTCAGTCACATAAACAGGGCAATTGGTTAAATGATCAATAAAGTGCCGCACAGCTAGAGGAAGGCTCTTATTATCTTCATCCTGATCATCTAAAGGAACATGATGGCCAGCCAACAGAAAGACATGACGTTTTTCCTCATAATTCAATTTGAGCACTCTCGATATGCTTTCCAGTACCTGTGTTGATACCCGAATATCCCTTCCCTGCTCCAGCCATGTGTACCATGTGACACCTATACCGGACAGCTGGGCCAATTCCTCTCTTCTCAAGCCTGTTGTTTTCCTTCTGGTGCCCATAGGCAATCCAAATTCTTGCGGAGAAAGCTGTGCCCTTTTCAGTTTTAAAAACTCCCCTAGCTCTTTCCGTTTTTCTGCCATACTGTCCACATACACACTCTCCTTCTGCATAGAATTTCCTATTAGTATTCTACATAAAAAGGAGAAGGTTTTTATATTATTTGTTTCGTTCTGCAAATACTTCCGCGGCCACAGGAAGAATGGTATTCAGTCCATTCGGGAAACCTGAGTAAATAATCATCTGCATCATGACTTCTATGAGTTCTTCTTGTGTCCATCCGACATTCAGGGCTCCGTTAATATAGAATTTCAGCTGCTGGGTATTGCCCAATGCAGTCAATCCAGCAACGGTTGCTAATAATCTGGATTTCAGATCAAGACCTGGTCTTGAAAAAATCTGACCGTAGTTAAACTCCACGGCAAGCACACCAAGGTCCGGAGCGATGGAATGTTTAAAATTGCCCACGATCGCTTCATAGTTCTCCTCATCAATTTGTTTCAGAATATCTAACCCTTTTTTATAACGTTCACTTGTTCGCATCAGCTTCTATCTCCCTTCCAATATCGCTTTTTCAGTAGTACGATTTATGGTAATCCTTGAACTGAAGGCAATACCGACCATGATCATCCCCAGAATACAAACACCGTTCCAATGAAACAGCATCCAGACTGCACCTCCTGCATACGATCCCAAGGCGCCGCCTAAAAACGTGCTGACCATAAAGAGGCCATTCAATCTGCTTCTCATTTCAGCCGACAATTGGAAAATCTCCGCCTGACACGCCACCTGATTCGCCTGAATGCCCATGGTGATGAATAAAGCGCCCAATACAATCACAATCAATGAAGTCTGGCCTGCCATTAATAAAACAAATGACAATAAGGTAAAAGACATACAAAGCTTGTTGGAAAAAGCAGCTCCTTTTTGATCAATAATCCGGCCGATCAGCGGAGTTGCAAAAGCCCCGCCAATTCCCACCAAACCGATTGTTCCGGCAGTCTGGCTGCCAAACGAGAATGGAGGTTCACTCACCATAAACACTAACGTCGTCCAAAATAAACTGAAGGCGCCGAACATGAAGCCTTGGTTTACACATGCTTTTCTTAACACTTTCTCCTTGATCAAAAGCGGAAATAATGAAGAAATGAGTTTTCCGTAATGAAATGCATGTGTCCCTTTGCTTTTCGGAAAGCAGAAGTGAATGATCAACATAATGATGACGGCTGCTGCACAGGCAATCCAATACATTAAGCGCCAGCCATAATGGGCATCTATCGCCCCGCTGACCACTCTCGCCCCTAAAATTCCGCAAACCAAGCCGATGGCTACGTTTCCGAGTACTTTTCCTCTGTTCCTGTCATTTGCTAAACCTGCCGCAAACGGCACAAGGATTTGAGGAATAATCGTGAAGAATCCCAATAATAAATTTGTGATGACTAGCCATGGAAAGCTTACAGCTAACGCTGAAGCGGCCGAACAAACCCCCACTAAGAATAGCAGGCTCACAATTAAGCGGCGGCGTTCAAAAAGATCTCCCAATGGAACAAGCAGAAGGTTCCCCGCCGCATAGCCAATCTGCGCCAATGTAGCAATCATCCCAGCTTGTGCCGGCGTCACATGAAACGTGCCTGCCATGCTGACGAGCAATGTTTGATTGATATAGACATTAGCTACCGTAAACCCGCTAGTCACCGCGATAAGAAAAATCAAACCTCTCGATAATGAAATGGAATGGTTCATGTTTACCCCCTTTCTTCATGCATGATAAAGCAGGTTCAATCATGGAAACAGAAGTGAGTTTATACTGGTATAAAAAGTACTAGCAAGCAAAGCAAAAAAGCGAAACCCTGTCAGGCTTCGCTTTTGTTATCAATCCACTTCTTTCTTAATCCCCAGCATTTTCTCATCTAGGTAATGGGCAATCTCCGCGGCTTCTTTCAGCTCATCTGTTAATTGCTTAGGAACGTCATTGTTCAATTTATAATAAATTTTATGTTCAAGGCTCGCCCAGAAATCCATCGCGATTGTCCGGATTTGAATTTCTGCTTTGACGTATTCCACACGGTTCGTTAAATTCACAGGCATCTCAATGATCAAATGCAGGCTTCGATAGCCATTCGGTTTGGGTGTCTGGATATAATCCTTTACCTTTACGATTCTCAAATCTTCATGCTGCTTCAACACATTCACGACGTTATAAATGTCAGAAATAAAGGAACAGATGATGCGCACGCCGGCAATGTCGTGAATATGCTCCTTCATTTCCTTCGTCGTAATCTCACAGCCCTTTCTCATTAACTTATTCACGATGCTTTCAAAGCTTTTGACACGGGATTTTGTATGTTCAATCGGGTTGTGTCCGTGAATGAGGTTATATTCCTGGCTGATAATTGAGAACTTTGTATCGAGCGCATCTAGCGCAAATTTATAAACTAATAATTCATTTTTCCAATCTTCCATTACTGTTTTTAAATCGTCCATATGTGTTACAGATAAATCCATTTTCGTCATCTCCTTTAACGGAACTTTATCCGCTGTCCATGTACTAGACGTCCCTGTCTGCTGCAAGGTTCTATGAATTTTTTTACAAAATGCGGTCGATTGTAACAAAAAAAGACCGCACGAAACGAGCGGTCTTTTTTATTATCGGAAATAGCTGATCAATAATCCGATCGAGAGCAGGAATCCGAAAAATGTATTTGTTTGGGCTGTTGATTTCATTGCGACAATCATATTCATCGGCATTTCGTTCTGGACGAAGCCCTTCACTGCCTGAACCGGCTTAGGCACGCTCAAAAAGACGACAAACAGCCATGGGCTTGCGGCACCGGTAATAACCAAGCCGACAACCCAGATATAAGCGACGGCAAACGACGCAGCTAACAGAGTAACAGCTCCCTTATGCCCCATCAAAATCGCCAATGTTTTGCGTCCGCCTTTTTTGTCCTCTTCAATATCACGAATGTTGTTCGACAGGTTAATCGCGCCGACAAGAATCGCAATCGGGATGGAAATCAAAATGCTCTGCATATTGATCTTATCTGTCTGAATGAAAAACGAAATCAGCACAAACACCGAACCCATGCAAATGCCTGAGAATAATTCACCGAACGGCGTGTACGCAATCGGCAGCGGCCCGCCTGTATACAGGTAGCCGATCGCCATGCCGACAAGGCCGATCAGCGCAAGCCACCAGCTGCTGCTGGCACAAATATAGACACCGAGCAAAATGGCAATCCCGTATGAGGCGAGAGCTAATTGCAAAATCGTTTTAGGCTTCATTCCGTGGCGTACAATTGCCCCTCCGATTCCGACTGATTCTGCTGTATCTAACCCGCGTTTAAAATCATAATATTCATTAAATAAGTTCGTCGCGATCTGGATCCATAGGCAAGAAAACAGCATAGCCAAAAACAGCAGCAGATCAACCTTCACATAAAACATCGCCAAAACGGTTCCGAGCAGCACAGGCACAAACGATGCGGTTAACGTATGAGGACGGGTTAACTGCCAAAGGATCTGCCCCATGCTTTCTTTTTGCGGCGCTGTCTGACCCTCACCCTTATTTGTTTGGTTCATCTTCCTCTTCCTTTCTATTAAAAGGCTTACTTTTTTTCAGCCGGCAGCTTAATAAAAAACTCCTTTTGCTTCCTTATCTATCATAATGACTTCTCCCTTATTTCACAAGATACCGCAAGAAGGCGTTTTCTTTCTTATTATACGCTTCTCGCCCTGATTTCATTAGGTTTCTGCTTTCACTTGAACAAACAGGTACAGAAAAATTTTTTTAAGTACATTACACTTTTTAAAAGTTAAAAAGATCTTTTGACTCCAGGTATCTTTTCCTTTATTATGAATCAGCTCGAAACATTCCATTCTTGCCCTTGCAGGTATAAAGATTCATTTTCAAAAACATACGCCGATATATTAATTTGAGGGAGATTAGGGAAAAAATGAAACTTTTTGAGCATCTGATCGTCAAATAATCATGTGATTGTCGAAAAAACGGGAAGGGAATTTTTGATATGCTGCAATTAATGAAACAGCTGTATGAAAAACCCGCTGTCAAGTGGACATGTCATACAGGCTTTTATTTGATGATACTGCTTGTTTTGTTTTTTATGTATGGTTTTCACACCGCGAATACCGGTTCATATATTTATAACGATTTCTAATTGGAGAGAGAATAACTATGAAACTTTTACATGCTATTCAAACACATGCGGAAACTTATCCGCAAACCGATGCCTTCCGCTCTCAAGGCCAGTCGCTCACGTATCAGGAATTATGGGAGCAGTCTGACCGCGCGGCTGCCGCGATCCAAAAACGCATTTCTGGGGAAAAGAAATCTCCTATCCTTGTGTACGGCCACATGGAGCCGCATATGATCGTTTCCTTCTTGGGAAGTGTCAAAGCGGGACATCCTTATATTCCGGTTGACCTTTCTATTCCGTCCGAACGGATTGTGAAAATTATCGAAGGCTCTGGAGCAGAATTGCTGATCCATGCAGCAGGACTCTCAATTGATGCAGTCGGCCAGCAGATTCAGACAGTTTCTGCGGAAGAACTGCTGGAAAACGAAGGCGGCTCTGTCAGCCAAGATCAATGGGTCAAAGAACACGAAACGTTTTATATCATTTACACTTCCGGGAGCACAGGAAATCCGAAAGGCGTGCAGATTTCCGCTGCGAACCTTCAAAGCTTCACAGACTGGATTTGTGCAGACTTTCCAGTCAGCGGAGGAAAAATATTTTTAAACCAAGCGCCGTTCTCATTTGATTTGTCTGTCATGGACCTATATCCGTGCCTTCAATCAGGCGGGACTTTACATTGCGTGACAAAGGATGCTGTGAATAAGCCGAAAGTCTTATTTGAAGAGCTGAAGAAGTCCGGGCTGAATGTGTGGACATCAACACCTTCCTTTGTGCAAATGTGCCTGATGGATCCGGGTTTTTCACAGGATCTGCTGCCTCATGCGGACACATTTATGTTTTGCGGAGAGGTTCTTCCGGTTTCTGTGGCAAAAGCGCTGCTTGAGCGTTTTCCGAAAGCGAAGATTTTTAATACGTACGGCCCGACTGAAGCGACAGTGGCTGTCACATCGGTTGAAATTACGGATGACGTCATCAGCCGCAGCGAATCGCTTCCAGTGGGCTTCGCCAAACCAGATATGAACATTTTCATTATGGATGAAGAGGGACAGCCGCTTCCTGAGGGAGAAAAAGGAGAAATCGTCATTGCAGGGCCGAGTGTAAGCCGAGGCTACCTTGGTGAACCTGAACTGACGGAAAAAGCGTTTTTCTCTCATGAAGGCCAGTGGGCATACCGAACTGGCGATGCCGGCTTTATTCAAGACGGTCAGATTTTCTGCCAAGGACGTTTGGATTTTCAGATTAAACTTCACGGCTATCGAATGGAGCTGGAGGAAATCGAGTTCCATGTCAGACAGTCACAGTACGTTCGTTCTGCTGTCGTGATTCCTTATCAGCCAAACGGAACAGTTGAGTACCTGATCGCTGCTATTGTGCCTGAGGAGCATGAGTTCGAGAAGGAATTCCAGCTGACAAGCGCTATTAAAAAAGAGCTTGCCGCTTCTCTTCCGGCATATATGATCCCGAGAAAATTTATCTATCAGGATCACATTCAAATGACGGCTAACGGCAAAATTGACCGAAAACGCATTGGCGAAGAGGTTCTTGTATGACGCCTTACAGCTCGTTTTTATTCTTTATACTGCTTGGCATTCTTCTTCTGCCGACGATCATTCTCGGCTTAAACGGAAAAAGATTTCAAGCATACAACATGTTCATATCTATCATTATATTGGCTTTAATTTTTTCGCACGACTTACACGGGGTCATCGCGCTGTGCCTGTTTACAATATGGCAGGTGCTCCTGATCAGCGGCTATCTGGCATACCGGCAGAAAGCGAACAGCGGCTTTGTCTTTTGCGGAGCTGTTATCGCGTCTATTCTGCCTTTATTTCTGTCAAAAATATGGCCGTTTCTTTCACACCCGCAGCCGCATCATCCGCCGCATAACCTGATCAGCTTTTTAGGGATTTCATATTTAACCTTTAAAGGCGTTCAGCTGATTATGGAAGCAAGAGACGGACTGCTGAAAGAACAGCTGCCATTGCACCGCCTGCTGTATTTCATCCTGTTTTTCCCGACGATTTCCTCCGGCCCGATCGACAGATACCGCCGGTTCGTCAAGGATGAACAGAAGGCTTGGACGAAAGAAGAATACGCCGACCTGTTGTATACGGGAATCCATAAAATCTTCATCGGTTTCCTGTATAAATTTATTATCGGCTACGCGATCAATACGTACTTCATCATGAATCTTCCCGCAATCACGCACAATAAGATTCTTGGGAACCTGCTGTACATGTACGGCTACAGCATGTATTTATTCTTTGATTTCGCCGGCTACACGATGTTTGCCGTCGGGGTCAGCTACATTATGGGCATTAAATCACCAGAAAACTTTAATAAACCGTTTATCAGTAAAAATATTAAAGATTTCTGGAATCGCTGGCATATGTCTCTGTCATTTTGGTTCAGAGATTATGTGTTTATGAGATTCGTATTTTGGATGACTAAGAAAAAGTGGATCAAAAACCGTATGGCCGTCTCAAACATCGGGTATTTCCTGCTGTTTATGCTGATGGGGGTTTGGCACGGGCTCGCGCCGCAATATATCATTTACGGCCTCTATCACGCCGTTCTGATGACGTGTTACAACTTTTTCGAGAAGTGGAATAAGAAATATAAATGGCTGCCGTCCAACCGCTGGACAACCATTCTCGCTATTGTGATCACATTCCATTTCGTTTGCTTCGGGTTTTATATTTTCTCAGGAAAACCATTTCATCACCACCATTAAAGGAGATTAGAAAGCTATGGATTTTAAACAAGAGGTATTAGACGTTTTAGCAGAGGTTTGCCAGGATGACATCGTAAAAGAAAATCCTGATATTGAAATTTTTGAAGAAGGTTTGCTTGATTCTTTTGGAACAGTAGAATTGCTGCTTGCGATTGAAAACCGTTTTGATATTTTAGTGCCGATCACTGAATTTGACCGGGACGTTTGGAATACACCTAACAACATTGTAAATCAGCTGTCTGAGTTGAAATAATGAAAAAGCGTTTTTTCGGTCCAATTATTTTGGCGTTTATTCTATTCGCAGGCGCCATCGCAATTCCATCTTCATGGCTGACAGGCTTCATCACCGATAAGCGTGTGAAAGAGTCAGCAACAGCCTTGAATCCGAGTATGTTTCAAGGGCTATATTTACAAGATCAGATGCTCAAAGATCCGACATATCTTCCGATTTACGGGTCTTCTGAGCTTTCTCGGCTGGACGAGTTCCACCCATCTAATTATTTTCAGGTAAACAATGAGGGATTCACGCCATACCTTGTCGGCAAAGGCGGATCCCAGTCATTGATTCATTCTTTAAACTTCGCTGCCCACATGGATCAGCTGAAGGGCAAAAAAATCGTATTCATCGTGTCTCCGCAATGGTTTATTAAGCGCGGGTCTGATGAACAGCATTTCGCGCCGAACTATTCTGCGCTGCAAGGGCTTGATTTGGCATTTAACGATCAGATCGATCCTGAAATTAAAAAGAAAATGATGAAACGCATGCTTCGCTTTAAGGCTGTGCAAAACGATGCCATTCTTTCTGAGCTGTACAAAGCAATGGTAAACGGCCAGACGTGGAAAGTGAACGCGCTGAAGCCGGCGGCGAAAGTGTATTACAGCATGCTGGAAAAGAAAGATCTGTATTATTCAACGACAGAATCATCCGGGCCAAAGCGCTATATCTCGCAGTCAGTAAAGGATAAGTCATGGTCTGAATTGAATAAACTAGCGGATCAATCGGGCAAACGCCACTCCGGTTCTAACGATTTTCACATCGACAACCCTGTCTATAAAAAGCTGAAGCCGAAAGTGCCTAAGCTGAAAGGGAAAAACAAAGGAAGATCGTATGCGGTGTCACCGGAATATGGCGACTTTGAAATGATGCTCGATATCCTGAAGGATGCGGGCGCAGAGCCTATGTTTGTCACCATTCCTGTTAACGGGAAATGGTACGATTACACGGGCTTCCCGAAAAAAGGACGCACTGACTATTACAAAAAGGTAAATAAACAAATCAGAGCGAAGGGCTTCCAGGTTGCTGATTTCTCAGGGCATGAATATGACCCGTATTTCATGAAAGACACCATTCACATCGGCTGGAAAGGCTGGGTGTATGTCGATAAAGCAATTGACGAATTTTATAAAACCGGAAAAGTCACTTCATCCTGAGCATCTCATAGGACGCGGCTGCATATTTCCTGCTAAGATTTGAAATAGTAAAGGAATCACAGCCAACTTAATTAAGAGGTGTTACATCCAATGAAGATGACAGGCAATACGGTTTTAATCACAGGGGGTTCTGCTGGCATCGGGCTTGAACTGGCCAAGCGCCTGCTGGAGCTCGGCAATGAAGTTATCATTTGCGGACGCAGCGAAGCACGTCTTGCAGAAGCGAAGCAGCAGCTCCCAAACATCCATACAAAGCAATGTGATGTTGCAGACCGTTCGCAGCGGGAAGCATTGTATGAATGGGCTTTAAAGGAATATCCGAACTTGAATGTTCTCGTCAACAACGCCGGCATTCAAAAGGAAATTGACTTTAAAAAAGGGACAGAGGATCTTTTTGTGGACGGTGATGAAATTGAACTTAATTTCCAAGCGCCTGTCCATTTATCCGCCCTTTTCACACCTCATTTGATGAAGCAGCCTGAAGCGGCAATCGTTCAGGTCACATCCGGGCTTGCGTTTAACCCGTTAGCTGTTTATCCGGTGTACTGCGCAACAAAAGCAGCACTTCACTCGTTCTCGCTTACGCTCAGACACCAGCTCCGCGACACGAGCGTGGAAGTGATTGAAATGGCACCGCCTATGGTGGACACGGGCTTAAACCAAAAATCACGCGATAAACAAGGCCTGACGTACCGGGGCATTTCATCTGAAGAATATGTTCAATATTTCTTGGACGGCTTGAAGGAAGGCAAACAGGAGATTACAAATGAACGTGTTGAAGGTCTTCGGGATGCCACTCGCGCCGATTATGACAGGTTATTCGAGCATATGAACACGCAGGAGAATTAATTTCTCCTGCTTTT
>NZ_JAVAXX010000320.1:0-6726 GCF_042709275.1 Bacillus sp. LR_5
GACTTGGGATGGATATCAATAAAATTGTTCTTTCAATTGAAGCGGGAATCGGCGGGCAGCTGGGGCATTTAGCTTTAGTGTTTGGACTTGGCGCGATGCTCGGGAGGCTTGTCTCAGACGCTGGGGGCGGCTATCGGATTGCCATTACGCTGATTGACAAATTCGGGAGGAAACGAATACAGGCGGCGGTGGTTATTGCCTCGTTTATCATCGGCATTGCCTTGTTTTTTGAAGTCGGTCTTGTACTGTTGATTCCGATTGTGTATGCAATTGCAAAAGAATTAAAAATGCCTTTTCTCTATCTGGGAATCCCGATGGCAGCCGCCTTAAATGTTACCCACGGATTTTTGCCCCCGCACCCTGCGCCAACTGCCATCTCAGTTGCATACGGCGCCCATATTGGCCAGGTGCTGCTTTTGGGAATCATCATCGCTGTTCCGACGACTGTCATCGCCGGGCCTTTATTCAATAAATTTGCGATGAAGCAATTTCCCGGTGCGTATCAAAAACGCGGAAACTTATCAGCATTAGGGCCGCGGAAAGAATTTCAGCTGGATGAAACACCAGGCTTTTTAATCAGTGTTGCCACTTCTTTATTTCCGGTTATCTTTATGGCGATTGCGACTGTTTTTTCTTTATTATTGAAAGAACATTCAAAAGAAAAAGATATCATAGAATTTATCGGTACACCGGGAACCGCAATGCTTATTTCGCTTATACTTGCGCTCTATACGATGGGATATGCGCGTAAAATATCTATGAAGGAGATCAGCAAATCATTATCAGAATCAATTTCACAAATCGCGATGATGCTGCTCATCATAGGTGGGGGAGGGGCGTTTAAACAGGTGCTGATTGACGGCGGGGTCGGTGATTATGTTGCTGATCTTTTCAGTCAAACAAACATGTCGCCGCTACTCGTTGCATGGATCATTGCTGCGGTTCTGCGCCTGTGTTTGGGCTCTGCTACCGTGGCTGCGCTTACCACTGCGGGAATGGCAGCTCCGCTTATGCAGGCGGGCAGTGTAAACCCGGCATTAATGGTACTGGCAACCGGAGCGGGAAGTGTCATCGCTTGTCATGTAAATGATGCAGGATTTTGGATGGTAAAGGAATTTTTCGGCTTGAGCATGAAAGAAACATTTCAAACTTGGACGCTGCTTACAACAGTTCTCTCAGTAACCGGGCTCGGCTGTGTGTTATTGGCAGGGCTTGTGATGTAACACCCATAGATTCAGTTCATAGCCCAATCGTTTTTCTTCCTTGTTGAATACCTTATGTATAGGCAGTCATAAAGGAGGAAAAATCATGTACCCTCACCATTCGTATTATCGCGGGAACCCAGATCCAGTCGGATACCCGGCGCGTAATCCTTTCTTGTTTGGAGCTCCTTTAGTCGGTGGTTTATTAGGCGGTTTTCTCGGGAGTGCTCTGTTTAACTATCCTCGTCCCTATGCTTATCCGCCTGGCCCTTACGGATACGGAGGCGCACCGTACGGTTTTGGTGCCGGCGCGCCATACGGGGGTTACCCCGGCTTCTATTAATAAAAACGGCCTGCATCGGTGCAGGCCGTTTTTTATCGGATGATTTCTACCTCGGACATATTGTAGTCTTGCTGCTTCTGAAACATGACTTCCAGAAGGCCATCCTTATAGACGGCTTTTGTTCCTTTGCGTTTGACTAAACAAGGAAGGTTTACTTTTTTTGGATGCTCTGAACTAGGAAAGTTTTCTAACAATAATTCGTGAGATGTGTGTTTGATTCTCACCTGTTCCAGCAGGCCTTCGCTGATTGGCACCTTTACAAACACATGGTCTGCTGTTTCGAATATATCAATATCAGGTTTGGCATCCGGTTTGGCGGGCTGTTCTTTTTTGGGGAGGGGATCGCGGAAAGGAAATTGAGCCGCATAATCACTGCCGAACACACTTTCCATCACACGATTTACATACGTTTCAACTTCTTTTGGATCTGCTTTTTTTAATGCTTCCTTGGAAAATTGATTGTGGAAAGGAAAGTACTTGTTCCATTCAAACATCGTCGTCACACCCTTTCTTCATGGACAAAATAGTATATGCCCGGCAGATCTTTCACGTGATATAATATAAGATGCTCTAAAGAAAGGCAGGGATTTACATGCAATATTCAGAAACGAAAAAAGGCGTTCTTTATACAGCCGTTTCCTTTATCATGTGGGGGCTGTTTCCGCTCTATTGGAAGCTTCTCGAACAGCTGCCGGCTCTTGATATTTTGGCTCACCGTATTATATGGTCTTTTGTTTTTATGTGTATCGTGCTTTTTTTCTTGCGGCAATGGAAAACAGGGTGGCAGGAGCTGCGCTCTTTGAAAAAAAACGGAGGCATCCTTTCTTTATTTCTCGCTTCTATCCTGATTTCGATTAACTGGTTTGTATACATATGGGCTGTCAACCATGGATTTTTGCTTGAGGCTAGTCTTGGCTATTACATTAACCCGCTTGTGTCAGTGCTCCTTGGAATTTTATTTTTAAAGGAAAAACTGAATCGCCTGCAACTGGTGGCGGTTTCGATTGCTGCGGCCGGCGTCATCATCTCAGCGTTCCAGTACGGCTCCATTCCGTATGTTGCGCTTCTGCTCGCATTCAGCTTCGGTCTGTACGGGTTAAGCAAAAAAAGAACAAGTCTGCCGAGCGCCATCGGTTTAACGCTGGAAACATTCATGATTATGCCGATTGCATTGGGGTATTTGCTGCTAAGCGGCCATGTTCAGCAAGCTGGTGCAGAAAGCGGGGGCACGTGGATGCTTCTCTTTTTTGCTGGTGTGTTTACGGCTTTGCCGCTATTATTGTTTGCGGAAGGGGCGAAACGGCTGCCGCTGTATCAAGTCGGAATCTTGCAATATATTGCACCGACCATTACCTTGCTGATCGGGCTGTTTGTTTACCATGAGCCATTTTCAAGCTCGAAGGCTTTTACATTCAGCTGTATATGGGCTGCGCTGCTGTTGTTTACGTTTTCACAAGTAAAGTGGAAACGGGCGTCAAAAAGCCATTGAGGCCTTTGGCTTTTCAGCTGAAGCATATATTATGTATAATCATTTCATGTATGTAAGACATAAAGGAGCAAGACGATGGACAATGATAAAGAGATAGTGAAAGCCTACGCTTCACTTTGGAACAACAGATCTCTCACTAGTGATGACGCAGAAGCGGTAGCAGAGGCGATTGATCTTGAGCTCTTGGATAAACGAACACATCCGAGACTCCGGAAACCGATGCTGGAAAAATATTTTGCCGCGATTCAGCGCATTGTGAATTCACAGCTCGAACCGGCTGTGAAATATCAGCTGGTCAAATTACATACAGAACGTGCAGAGCATTTAAAAGAAGAAAGAGGGGAGCAATCATGAAAGCAATCATAAAGGAAGATGTGCAAGCATCTTTAGAACGATATGCGGACCGCCCTGTATATATCCATTTGGAAACCACAACCGGTTCTTATTCAGCGCACTTAAATGAAAAAAACATGACGGTTGTTGCATATATCCGCAATGCAAAAGTCACCTATCATCAGGCAAAAATCAAAGGAAGCGGACCTTACCGTGTTGGCTTAAAAACAGAAGAAGGCTGGATTTATGCTGAAGGCTTGACTGAATACACGATAGATGAAGATAACCGTTTATTAATGGCGGGACACCTGCCGGGCGGTAAACTGGCTATTTCTCTACAAATCAGTGAAAAACCGTTCACAGTTTAAAGAAAAGGGTGAAAAATAATGAAAGAACACGTACTTGTAATCCTGCCTCACCCTGATGACGAATCATACGGAGTGGCAGGCCTGATCGCCTTAAACAGAAAAAAAGACATACCCGTTACGTACGCCTGTGCCACTTTAGGTGAAATGGGCAGAAATATGGGCGATCCATTTTTCGCGAATCGGGAAACATTGCCGCTGCTAAGAAAACAAGAGCTCATTAACGCTTGCAAAGAAATGGATATCAATGATCTTCGGATGCTGGGGCTCCGTGACAAAACGCTCGAATTTGAAGACGATGAGTATTTAGCTGATATCATGGAAGAAATCATAGATGATGTAAAACCAAGTTTAATTGTCACATTTTATCCTGGACACGGTGTGCACCCCGACCATGATGCATGCGGGGAAGCGGTTATTCGTGCATTGTACCGTAAAAAGAAAGAAGACCGTCCGCGCACGCTCTGCATGGCTATTACACGCAACAGAGAAGAGGTTCTTGGCGAAGCTGATGTCGTACTTGATATCAAAGAAGTAGCTGATATTAAGATGAATGCGTTAAGAGCTCACCGCACTCAAACAGAAGGCATGCTCAGAGAGCTTGAAGAAAAATTGAAAAACAATGAACCTGTTATGGCAACATGGTTTGAAGAAGAAGTATATTGGACGTATCAATGGAATGATTAATCAAAAAGGTATAAGGCCTTAAGCCTTATACCTTTTTTAATTTTAAGTCAGATGCAATCGCCGAAGCGAGGGTGGATCTCAAGGAAATATCTTCGAAAGACAAGCCTAGCTGAACCGCGGTTTGCGCGATTTCCGGGCGGATTCCCGACAATGTGGATGAAACGCCGATTAAACGGAGCGCTTCAATCAGACTGAACAGCTGGTGGGCAACCATTGTATCAATAACAGCTACTCCTGACAAATCAATATACAGCTGTGTCACCTTTTTCTCCGCACATTGATGCAGGGTGTTTTCCATAATAAGTTTGGCGCGTACTGTATCAATATCTCCGATTAAAGGCAGCAGTCCGACGCTGTGAAACAGCACAATAACCGGTGCGCTTAATTCAGTAATCATATCTTTTTGAGCCTGAAGCTGAAGGCTTGTGTTTTTGTACATTTCTTCTATAAAAATATGAATCACAAGATCGAACGCTTTTATAAGGGAGTGATACAAATCTTCGGCTTCTTCGCCTTTCACAGTGTCCTGATTGTGATGGACAAATTCTTTCACATAGGAAACATATAAATCTCTCACTCTAACAAACTCCCGGATAATATAGTGGATAGGAGTCTTTAAATGCTCTTGATCCTGTGTCACTTCAAAAGCCCATTCTTTCAGTATAGGCAGGTATACCTCCTCATCATCTATAAAAATACGGTTTATCTTATAGTTGAAGGCGAGATTCTGGCTCTTTAAATTGTGAATGACAGCAGGGTCTGTTGATGCATAAATGGAATTCGGATCAGTCTCCTCGATTGTTTCGTACCATGTTGAACTGATCGTCTCCGCATGCTGAGAAAGATATTCGTATAATTTCTTATTTTTTGCCATGATTGATCACCTCTTTTAAATGTATTGTTTTTGCGAATAACGTTTTTGCAGTTTAGCCAGCCTGAAAAACAGTCCAACTGCTCCTGCGGCGAGTCCTGTAATTAATCCGATCCAATAGCCAAACGCGCCGAGGCTTGTAAACGTACCGACCGCATAACCGACCGGAAGGCCAATGACCCAATAAGAGACAAATGCGGCCGCAAGCGTATAGTTCACGTCTTTGTACCCTCGGAGCGCTCCCTGGATCGGTGCTGCAACAGCATCAGAAAGCTGAAAAAACAGGGCATAAATTAAAAAGTGCTGTGTCAGCAGGAGCACATCGGGGTCAGAAGTGTACATGCCGGCAATTTGCTCTCTGAATAAAAGGATACAGGCTGCTGTCAACAAAGAAAAACCGATCGCCATCATGATGCCGATCAAGCTATATGAGCGCGCATCTTTAAAACGGGCTCCACCGGCTTCAAAACCGACAACAATTGTTAATGCCATGGACACGCTGAGCGGCAGCATATATAAAAGTGAAGCAAAGTTCATTGCTGCCTGGTGGGACGCGATAGTCACTGTATTAAAATGGCTCATCAGAAGCGTGACAGCTGCGAAAATGCTCGTTTCAAAAAACACGGCGAACCCAATAGGCAGCCCGATTTTGAGCAAATTTTTGCATGCTTTCCAAGAGAATTTATACATTGTAAGGAAAATCCCGTATTCGGAAAACGGTGCAGATTTATGAATAATGAAAAAACTGATGATGCAGATACACCAATATGTAAGCGCGGACGCTAGCCCGGCGCCGACGCCGCCAAGTGCCGGCATTCCGAATTTCCCGAAAATGAATACGTAATTCAATACAAAATTGATCGGAAGAGAACTGAGTGTAATCATCATTGTGACTCTCGTTTTCCCTAATGAATCAATGAATGATCTCAAAACGGTGTAAACAAATAAAGGGAAAATTCCCAGCGATAAAAAGCCTAAAAAGTGTTTGGCAATCTGATGGACATGAGTTTCAAGATTTAATCGGCCAAGAATAAGGTCAACTACAGCATATCCAATCGCTAAAACGGCGATGCTAAGAAGCGCGGCCACGTATACAGCTTGTAAAACAGTAAAGGGAATTTGCTGTTTTTTTTCAGCGCCTAAAAACTGGGCGACAATCGGGGTGACTGCCATTAATATACCTGCAAGTCCTGTATAAACAGGTGTCCAAAGGCTTGAGCCAATAGCGACACCAGCTAAATCAGCGGGGCTGACTTTCCCTGACATCACCGTATCTAAAAAGGTCATAAGAGAAAGCCCCGCCTGGGTAATTAATATCGGAATTAAAATGTGCAAAAGCTGTTTGATCTTTTGACGGGCGTTTCGAGTTTCTTTCATACATTGATCTCCGTTTCTTTTTCATAACGAGAGAAATTATAACATTTTATGTATAAAAA
>NZ_JAVAXX010000321.1:0-6674 GCF_042709275.1 Bacillus sp. LR_5
TGACAAAAAAGCTGTTTTGCTTATGCAAAACAGCTTTCTTTATTAGTTTGCAATATCCCGCTTCATGAAGATTCCGAAAGCAAGCAACAAGAAGATGATAAAGTAGATCGCCAGCATGACGATAGAAAACGTCATAGTCATCCCTTTTATTAACGGTGTGCCATCCACATACTGAGTCAAGTCGACATTAGCAAACAATATATACTTTGCCCAGTCAAATTTCGCTGCAATAAATGCAGTTGCAGTCGTACCGGCAACCAACAAGAAGATGGAAAAACCAACCGCAAGAGAGCTGTTTCTGAATACCGCAGACAGCATAAATGCCATCGTCGCCACCATTAAAGCCGAGACGGATTCAGAAAGATACGTTGTGGCCAAATGCCCCATCATGTTTTGCTCAATGACATGGCCATCCTTATAGATTAAATGAATATTCGCGGCGGTTTCACCACCCGTCCCGAAGAAGATCAACCCTAATAAAGTAGAACCGATAAATAAAATCAACAGCAACAGGAGCCCAAACAGGAGAACTGTAATATATTTGGACATCAAAATTTGAAAACGGCTGAGCGGCCGAATCATTAATAGCTTAATCGTTCCCCAATTAAATTCGTTCGCGACAATTCCGGCCGCGATGATAATAGTAAACAGACCGGTAAGGATGGTAAAGTTTGCTGAATCCGTTACATAAGACCATACCGTATAGCCCGTGTCACTAGGGATATTATGCTCGATGCGATAGTCGTTGAGTGTGATTGTTTCTTTATACCCATCTTTCAGTGAAGGATCTTCTTTGATTTCTTTCTTTAATTCGGCGTTTTGTGCTTGAAGTTCTTGTTTCCAATGGGAATTTGATTCACCAGCAGAAAAATGATTCGCCAAAAATGCAAATCCAACCATTGTCAGCCCCAGAATTCCGATCATCACCCATGTTCCGGCACGGCTGAAAATTTTGAGCCACTCATTATAAATCAAATTAAGCATGCTGAACCTCCTCTTTTGTTTC
This sequence comes from Bacillus sp. LR_5, assembly GCF_042709275.1. Lineage (NCBI taxonomy): Bacteria > Bacillati > Bacillota > Bacilli > Caryophanales > Bacillaceae > Bacillus > Bacillus sp. LR_5. The sequence goes on from NZ_JAVAXX010000321.1 coordinate 1,007, forward strand.
ACCTGTCATTTCTAAGAAACGGTCCTCTAATGATTTTGTTATGACCTTGACCTCATAAATACGGATTTGCTGCATCACCAGCAATTCAATAACCGCAGGGACTTCTTCTTTAGCCAGTTTGATTTCTACACCATTTGTCTTACTCAGCAAATCGTACTGATTTAAAACAGCAGCGGCTTCATTCGGCTGCTCAACCTGGAAGAAATATGTATCGTTCTCATCAATGTTTTCATCTTTTACATTTTGAATATCGATCAGCTTTCCTTTTTGCAAAATCGCAATTCGATCACACATCAGTTCCATTTCTGACAGCAGGTGGCTTGAAACGATGACAGCCATTCCTCTTTCTCGGGTCAGCTTCTTTAAATGATCTCTGATTTCTCTGATCCCCGCCGGATCAAGGCCGTTTGTCGGTTCATCCAAAATCAGCACTTTTGGATCGTGCAGAAGGCATTGTGCCAAGCCAAGACGCTGTCTCATCCCCAGAGAATATGTTTTCACCTTGTCGTGGATTCTGTCTGTTAAACCGACCAGTTCAACAACTTCATCAATTTTTTCCTTCGTGACACCCTTGACCATCCTTGCGTATTGCTGGAGATTTTTATATCCGCTCAAAAATTTATACAGCTCGGGATTCTCAACGATCGCTCCGATATGCTTAATCGCCTTGGCATATTCTTTCGTAATTGATTGGCCGCAAATGAGGACATCACCTTTCGACAGCTTCATTAACCCCACCATCATCCGGATGGTTGTCGTTTTCCCCGCTCCGTTTGGTCCCAAAAAACCGAATACCTCGCCTTCACGAATCGTAAAACTGAGATCATCAATGATCGTTCGGCCTCTGATGTTTTTAGTCACGTTTTTCAATTCCAACACTGTTTTCATCATATTCCTCCTCTTTCTAGCAAACTTCCATTTTTGATTTAAACCATTGCAAAACAGACATGCCTTCCTGTTCACGGATATCTTCTACTTCACGCTGTGCAACTTTTTCTCCATTGGCGAGGATGATTACTTCGTCTAACAAAGTCTCAATTTCATCAATTTCATGTGTCGCGATCACGACAATCTGCTGCTCAAAATCAATGTACGACACAAGGCTGTTTACGATGGAATCCCTGACCATCGGATCAAGCCCGGAAAAAGGTTCATCAAGCAAGATGACGTCTGCCCGTCTCGCTAAAGCAAGAACGATTTTCAGCCGGCCCCGATTTCCTTTTGATAGCTTTTTGATCTTTTTTTCCGGATTCAGCTGCATCTCATTCAATAGCTTATAAGCCTGTTCTGTTTGAAAATCAGGAAACTGCGACTGATAAAAATTCACCATATCTTTAACAGTGAAATGCGGATAAAACATATCAAGCTCAGTAAGATAAGCCGTTTGACGCACCATTTCTCTCGTAACCTGCTCTTCATCAACTTTCACAAATCCTGAAGTCGGAAACAGAAGGCCAGCCATCATTTTCAGGGTCGTTGACTTGCCGCTGCCGTTCGGTCCGATCAGGCCATAAATCCGTCCGGATGATAGGGTGATTGACACATCATTGACGGCCGTATGGCGGCCGTATTTTTTTGATACATGTTCTAGCTTGATTTCCATTTTAGCCTCCCTCTGTGAATGTTTTAATCCCTTCTACCATTTCCTCTTTCGTTAGCCCCAGCTCTTTCATTTGCTTGACAAAGCCTTCCAGCACCTCTCGTGTCAGCTTGTATTTCAGCTCGTCTACGATTTCTGCTTTTTCCGCAATAAACGTCCCTTGACCTCTTCTTGTCTCCACAATACCCAGCCTTTCCATCTCACTGTAAGTTCTTTGAATTGTATTGGGATTTACCTTAGTTTGAATCGCCATTTCTCTTACTGAAGGAAGCTTGTCTCCTGGGAGCAGCTCCTTCCTGACCAGCCTATAAAAGATCTGATCAGCGATCTGCAGATAAATCGGTTTCGAGGATTGGAATTGATTGTCCATATTTACACCTCTACTTTACGATCAAGCAGTTTTGAAGCCATAATGAGCAGCAAGAATGTGATGACTAAAGTAATAGGAAACCCTAGCACAGACAGATGGATAGGTTTTAATTCCAATCTCCAAACATTGTAGAAGTGGAAATCAAAATTGCAATAGACTGTTACAGGCCAGAAATGCTTTTGAGATTCAACCAAAGGGCTTATGATGTATTCATCGAAGAATAACCACACTGCAACCAACAGAACCATCGCAGCCCACCGCATTCTGCGCCAATTTCTGAGAGAGTGAAAAACAGTCCAAAACACAATGACTGTTACTGACATATCTAACGAAGAAATAAGCCCATACATATTCAGCAAAGCCACTGTACTCGTTATATCAACTTGATGCTCCAGCAGATTTTTTACAGAGAGCATATGATACATCCATATGCCATAGGCTGTTAATGCCAACTGAATCACAAATTGATAGAGCAAAGATGCTGCCAATTTAGAAGAAAACAGCCATAAGCCGCCATTTGGATTGTACAGCCAAAGCTGTGATTTCCCTTCCTTGCGAAGGTGATAAAACACAAAAACAGGAGATAAGAAAAGCAGAAAAAAAGCAACTGCAACAAAAAAACCAAAAATGACTAGAGGTTCTTTCGTGCGAGAAGCTATAATATGGCCTGTTCCCAATAAGAAAATGATTCCGCATATCCATACTAGCAGCCACATTCTTGAAAGCTTGATATCTTTCTTTAATAAACCTAAAAAAGAATTCATGTCTTTACCTCCCGGAAAAAATCCTCGGTGTATGAGTAACATAGTACACTAGATCAAGATGGAATACAACATATTCCATGGATTTATTTGATCAAAACATAATTGATGGAAACAGCAAAAAAGGCAAACCCGCATGAGTAAACGGATTTGCCTTTTTCATTACTTTTTCTTATTTTTCATAGAGAGCAGCGCATCACGATAGCTGCGGTCCTGCATTTTGTCACTTTCCTCAGTGACCTCTTCTTCTGCATGAACTTCATCAGAATGCTTAAACTTTTGCAGCGCCTGCCTGTAAATATCATCACCCATTGTGTCACGCTTCTCTTTTGGAGAATCGTTTTTGACAACGGATGGCGTATGCTCGGCAGCCCTTGCTTCAGCAGGGTAATGCGCTTCGTTTTTTTCCTCTTCTGGAGGTGCGATTCTATCAGTTGCTTCTTGCTTCTCAGGTCCAGGTGAGGCGTTGCGGACGTTAAATGTAATAAGGGCCGCAATGACAATGACAGCAGCAATTATTGCTATAATAATGGCCATTTCAACCTCTCCTTACTGTCCTGCTGTTAGGTTTCCTGTGACTTGGCTGACACGTCTTCCCAACGCGCGTCCAAGCTGAATACCTTCCTCAGACATTAACTCATCACTGTCTACCGGACAAGTGACACCTGCTCCGTAATAAGAGCCATAAAGTGCGTTTTCAGGCACGTTGCCAGGCAGTCCGACAACAATCATGCCTTGGTGGAACATCGGCGTGATTAAATTGTGCATTGTCATTTCCAAGCCGCCGTGTGTCGTTGCCGTTGTGCAGAAGACAGCACCGACTTTGTTGATCAGCTCGCCTTCAGCCCACAAGTAGCCAAGTCTGTCGATCCAAGTTTTAAGACCGGAGCTGATTGTTCCGAAATGCCCTGGGCATCCCCAAATAATCGCATCCATATCTTTAAGCTTGCGGATATCAGCCTGATCTACATGGTCGATGAACACTTCAGCCGTGTCGTTTTCTCTCGCGCCTTCAGCAATCGCTTCTGCAAGCACTTTAGTATGTTCGCCTTCACTATCATACACTACATAAATTTTCATTCAGGAAACCTCCCTGTACAGATTAAGATTCCTTAGCTTCTTTTGGAGCAGGAAGTAATGAAAGCTCCTCTTTTTTCTTCTTACGCAATTTATCTTTTCTGACGTCACGCAGGAAGATACTTAAAATCAAACCTGCTACACAGAATAAGGTTGCCCACATAAAGGCATCATTTATCCCCATGACATTGGAATCGAGTGACGCGTGTTTATAAATATGTGAGTACACATATGTTTTCGCCGTATCATAAGACACATTCATATTCACCATTAAATTCGAAACTGCATTTTGGAACGCATGGAGGAAGTTCGGGTCCGCCGTGCTTGTTTTATCTGCAATTTGTGAATAATGGAATGTCGTCCGGTTTGTATAAATCGTCGTAATTAAACTTGTTCCGATTGATCCGCTGATTTGGCGAAGCGTGTTGCTCATCGCCGTTCCGTGGCTGTTCAGACGGGCAGGAAGCTGGTTCATCCCGGCTGTCATGACTGGCATCATTAAGAGAGACATACCAAATGCACGAATTGAATAGATCAGCATGATGTGTGTATATGGTGTATCAATTGTCAATTGCGTGTATTGATATGTTGTTACCACTGTCACGAGAAGCCCGATAATCGCAAGCGGTCTCGGTCCGAATTTATCGAACAAAATACCTGAGATCGGTGACATAATCAGCATAACGATCGCACCCGGAAGCAGAAGCAGACCGGATTGAAGCGCCGTAAAGCCGACCAGGTTTTGCAGATAGATCGGTAAAAGGAACATACCAGTGTAAAGTGCCACTGTTATAATGATATTAATGACACTCGAGAGTGAGAAAATGTCATATTTAAACACTCTGAAATCAAGCATCGGATCATCATGACGCAATTGCTGAACAACAAAAGCAACAATTGCAATGGCTCCGATAATAACTGTAGACAATACAATCGGGTCGGTCCAGCCGTCAGACCCGGCTTCACTGACTCCGTATAATAAGGAGGCGAATCCGACAATCGATAGGATTGCGCCAAGAGTATCGAGTTTGATTTTTTGCGGCTCCACCATATTTTTAAAGATGAAGAAAGCCACAATGATAACAATTGCGCCGATCGGCACAAGACCGTAAAACATAATGCGCCATGTATAATGCTCAATAATCCACCCGGAAAGAGTCGGGCCGACCGCTGGAGCAAACATCATCGCTAGCCCGAAAATCCCCATTCCTTTCCCCCTGCTTTCAGGCGGGAAAATTAACAGAATGGTTGTCATAACGAGCGGCTGCAAGATACCTCCGCCCACGGCCTGAATCAAACGGCCGATCAGCATTGTAGAGAAGTTAGGTGCGATACCGCAGACTAACGTACCGAGCGTAAAACAAAACATCGCGACGAGAAAGAGACTCCGTTGGCCAAATCGTGTAATCAGGAAAGCAGATAACGGAATCAATACACCGTTAACAAGCATGTAACCTGTTGTAAGCCACTGAATCGTCGTTGCACTTACGCCAAATTCAGTCATTAAGTGCGGCATTGCAACATTAAGCAGTGTTTGGTTTAGGATTGCCAAAAATAAACCCGCCATTAGCACAATCAGCAATGACATAGGGTTTTTTGCATTTTTTTCTTTGCCTGTAGCCATCTAAGACAACCTCCTTTCATGGTTTGATGACTGATCTGTTTTACTCAGAAATTTTAACAGATGCATTCATTCCAGGAAGCACCTTATCAGATGGGTTTTTGATTGAAATTTTCACAGGAATTTTTTGTGTTACTTTTGTGTAGTTTCCGCTTGAATTTGTAGATGGAAGCATATCAAAAGTTGAGTTAGTCGCATAGCCAATTTCTTCTACAGTACCGTCAAATGTTGTATCAGGG
>NZ_JAVAXX010000322.1:0-6664 GCF_042709275.1 Bacillus sp. LR_5
AATTCTTGCTTTATGCATTTTTTTAGTGCCTAAGATAGCCAACTATTCAGCAGAATTATTTCCAAATATCGCTTATATAAAATATCTCGTTTTCATCTATTTGTATGTAACTGCGATACCTTTTTACTTTGCTCTTTATCAAGCGTTCAAACTTTTAAGCTATATTGACAAAAACAAAGCTTTCTCTGGTTTGTCTGTAAGAGCTTTGAAGAATATAAAATATTGCGCAGTCACTATCAGTATCTTTTACGCAGCAGGCATGCCTGTCTTTTATCTGATCGCCGAGATAGACGACGCCCCGGGTATCATTGTGATCGGATTGGTTATTATTTTTGCTTCAATGGTGATTGCGGTCTTTGCTGCTGTTCTTCAAAAACTGTTAAAAGAAGCGATAGATATAAAATCAGAAAATGACTTAACGGTCTGAGGTGATGACATGGCGATTATTATCAACATCGATGTGATGCTTGCTAAGAGGAAAATGAGCGTAACAGAGCTTTCAGAGAGAGTTGGCATCACCATGGCTAATCTTTCGATATTGAAAAACGGAAAAGCAAAGGCTATTCGATTATCAACTTTAGAAGCGATTTGCAAGGCTTTAGAATGTCAGCCCGGTGATATATTGGAATACCGAAGTGATGAAGACACAGGATTCGCAAAGAAAAAATATGAAGGATCAACAGAAACATAAAGTGATTGGCGGTGAGCTTATGGACATAAACTTATATCCATCTAGCTGCTATACTAAGCGTCCCTTTCATACACGAAGAACACAACTATGGAGGAGGCATACATCATGAGAGCCATAAAACAAATCGTCCATTTTGGCTGGGAACAAGCCCTTTCATGTTTGTTTCCTGCCGTTATTTTTGCCTCTTTGGCTATTACGCAAATCATCCCACTGCCCTTCTTGCCGCGGTATGACTGGCTGCTCATTATCTGCGTTCTCATGCAATTGTGGATGGTGCGTTCCGGTCTTGAGACACGGGATGAATTAAAAGTGATCACATTATTCCACCTCATTGGGCTTGCTCTGGAACTTTTTAAAGTCCATATGGGCTCCTGGTCTTATCCAGAAGAAGGATACTCCAAAATATTTGGAGTACCTTTGTATAGCGGTTTTATGTACGCAAGTGTAGCCAGTTATTTGTGCCAGGCATGGAGAAGGCTTAAGGTTGAGCTGGTTAAGTGGCCGCCTTTTTTTGCAGTTGTTCCGCTTGCCGCAGCGATTTATTTGAATTTTTTCACCCACCATTTTTCTATAGATATTCGGTGGTGGTTATCTGGGCTTGTCATCATTGTCTTTTGGCAAACATGGGTTACATACGAGGTGAATGGAGCTCGTTACCGTATGCCGCTCGCACTTTCTTTTGTACTCATCGGATTTTTTATATGGATAGCGGAAAATATCGCTACGTTTTTTGGAGCTTGGAAATATCCAAACCAAATCGATACATGGAGTCTTGTACACCTTGGAAAGGTAAGTTCATGGCTCTTGCTAGTGATTGTTAGCTTTCTTATAGTAGCATCATTAAAACAAGTTAAGGAGCAGAGTCCCACAAAGGCAGAGATGGATGAATCTTTTTCTTAGCATACAAGGTCCCAAATAGAGAAAAGCAACGTTCAAATGGTTGCTTTTTTCTTTTATGTAACTCTGCCGGTGAGTATTCATCTTCTTCAAATTTCATCGCAACACGATAACTGATTCAGATTACAACTGCTTTCAACACTTTGACAAACTCATGCGCCGCCGGCGTTATCTCTTCAAATGAATGTGCGATGACGCCAATATCGCGTGTGACCCTAGGAAAGATGTCCTTTTTAATCAACTGATGCGGGACGGATGAAAGTGTAAAGTTTGAAATGATGCCGATACCCAAGTTATTTTTGACCATATTAATCAAGGTTTCGGCATTTTGCACAGTTAAGTTTTCCTTTAATTCGATGTTGTATTGCGAAAATGCGTTTGACATCGCGATTTCATGACCGCCTTTACAAAAAATGAGGTCATCTTGATATGTTTCAAGGTCGACATGCTTTTCAAGTTTTAATTCGTCACGCTGCGGCGGGATGACGGCCACCATATAGTCGTTACACAATAGCTGATTTTCAAACGGTTCAAATGGAGATGCTGCGATCCCGATATCAACCGTCCGATCCTCAACCCATCCTTTTATTTGGTCAGAGGTTCCTTCGATCAATTCTATGCGGATCAGCGGGTAGTTTGATCTGAATGCAGCAATCGCCTGTGGCATGATATTTGTTGAAACTGCAGGAAATGAACCGATTTTCACCTTCCCGTTTAACAGCTTGTTTTCCCGGTTGGCTACTTGATATATTTTGCTTTCAATTCCCTTCATTTGCCTCGCAAGCAGCAATATTTCTTTTCCGATGTCAGTCAGCATTAAACCATGATGTTTATCCCTGATCAATAATTTGAGCTGCAGTGAGCTCTCCAGGTTTTTTATCGCTTTGCTTACCGCCGGCTGAGAGATGAACAATTCTTTTGCCGCTTCTGTAATATTCAATTTCTCCCCGACTTTTACAAATATGTGAAGATGGTTCATATTCATAACCATTTGGTTATACCCCCAATAATAAAAATGTATTTCAGTTATACATAAATGTAACATATGATAGAAACCAGCACGATATTTAAACAAGAAAGGCGGCTTCATTATGGTAAAAGTTATGCTGGGAATCATATCTGTCACACTTATTTGGGGTTATACTTGGGTTGCGATGAAAGTAGGAATTCATGACATCCCCCCGCTTTTATTTTCGGGTTTGCGCCTGTTCATCGGAGCAGTTCCTTTATTTCTCATTCTCTTCATCCAAAGAAAAAAGCTTTCAATTAAAAAAGAACATCTCAAAAGCTATATCATCATGAGCCTGTTGATGGGGCTGGGCTATATGGGGATCTTGACGTATGGAATGCAGTTTGTCGATTCAGGGAAAACCTCTGTTTTGGTATATACGATGCCTATATTTGTTACGGTGATCAGCCATTTTACATTAAACGAGAAGATGAATGTGTATAAAACGCTGGGACTGGTCTGCGGCCTCTTCGGACTGTTATTTATATTTGGAAAGGAAATGCTCAATATCGATCAAAGCGCTTTATTTGGGGAGCTGTGTGTCCTTGCAGCAGCGCTTAGCTGGGGAATCGCGAATGTGTTCAGCAAGCTACAATTCAAGCATATCGATATTATTCACATGAATGCCTGGCACCTTATGATGGGAGCCGTCATGTTATTAGTGTTTTCCTTTATATTTGAGCCGGTCCCTTCAGCCGAGTGGACATATCAGGCGGTGTGGTCATTGCTGTTTAATGGCTTGCTTTCCACCGGCTTTACCTTTGTCGTATGGTTTTGGGTGCTCAATCAAATCCAAGCGTCAAAAGCATCCATGGCATTAATGTTTGTTCCCGTATTGGCCCTATTCTTTGGATGGCTGCAATTGCACGAACAGATCACCATCAATATTATCCTCGGCGCACTGCTGATATGTTGCGGGATTTTTATGAATACATTTACATTTTCACGACGGAAAGTGTGAATGATATACATTTCCCCTGTCATTTGGGCTTCATGTGACAGGAGACGACTATTACGAGATAGTCTTCTAGAATCGTGACGACAGCCTATTAAACAATGAAAAAAGCTAATGTCTGCATGTAGACATTAGCTTGGCTGGCGTTTAGGCTGGTGAGAATCCAGATACTTTTTTATTACCATTCTGGCTGATCAAACTGAAAACCGTATAGACCTTTTACTTTAACATCTCCGCAATCTGGATCTTTTGTCAAAATCAAATAATGAGTCTTATAAGGCATCGTCTCAACTCGATCAGTTGCACTAAAATCAAAATGATCCCCCGAGAAGTTTTTTTCACTAACGGTTATTTCATATCCTGACAAAGTCATTCGCATGATTCTTGCGTTAATTGTACATCCTTCAGTATCGAAAATGGTGAATCTGTACCCAAAGTGAGATGTCCAATGGTTTGAATTTAGGTCATCAGACTTCATAAACCATTTTTCATTCTCTGTCATTGTAAAACTCACTTTCTCCTCATCTTTCACGATAACGGCCGAAGCTTCCCCTACATGGACAGTCAAAGCCAAAAGAAATGTAAAAGCTAACATCATCATCTTTTTCAAAAGAGTTCCTCCCGATATCTTTTACTTCAATATATTGGAAGGGTCTTTTCTGATCAAGACAGTCTTCTCCAAATGAATCTATAGCACCATGAAATGAGCCTTAATAAGAACAGTTTTAACCCAAATCAAACTCTATTCGAAATAAGGCCTACCAATCTATATTCTTTTTAAAAGTTTCTGCATTTCTTTATATAGCTCCTAGACACATATAAAAAATGCTCCCATAAGTTCAGGAGCACTACAAAAAACTGCTAAAGTGTTTTCTATCGATTTATTGTATTCATTAGCTCAAAAAAGTATTCAGGCTTTTGAGTCTTATATAGCTTATACCATGAACGCAATGTATCTGGTGCAAATACATCTAATTTTTTCAATACTTCTACCGCAAATTCCAGAGGAGCAATTCCTGATGCAGTAACCAAATTTTCTTCAGATACTGCAGGCCCCTTTTCATATAATGTTTCTCCTTTGTAATTAGGGCAGACCATATTCATATAGTCTAGGTCATTGCTTGTGTGCTTTCTCGAATTTAAGTATCCTTCATTCGCGAGGCCTAAGGTTGCCCCACAAATTGCAGCAATAGTCGTGCCGAGCTTTAAAGCGTCGCCAACTTTTTTCAAGATCGGCTGATGAATATCTTCTCCCCAAGTGTTTCCTCCGGGTAAAATGATAAGATCTTGACTCTCAAGAGTACACTCATCAAGAGAAATATCTGGTTTTATGCTTAATCCTCCCAACGTAGTTATCATTTCTTTATTAACCCCTACTGTAACTACTTTTAAAGATGCTGCATCTTGTTTAAAGTATCTCCCTGAGTTTAGTTCCGCAATTAAATATCCATATTCCCAGTCTGACATTGTGTGAAATACGTAGAGATAAACTTTTCTCGTTTGCATCCAATAACACTCCAATCACAATTGATAAAGCTTTCTAATAGATGACTTTGCTGACAGCCATTGTCAGCTTTTTTGTTGATTCTATTCTTATGCCCTTGTTCTCCCAACTTATAAAAATATAAGATCAATTGATTCTATGTTTACTAGCGCAAAGGGGTTTGTTACACTAACTGTCATGGGGAACATTTCAAAGGTAATACAAAATCATTTGAATGAGGAGGCTTGATGAAGTTGAAAAATAAAGCGTCAATAAAATTCGGAATATGTGTTGGGCTTTTATGTTTAAGCATTACTGGTTTCACACCTTTTTACAGCTCAACGCATGCCGAAGCAAAATCCATAGAAGACACAAACATGGCAAGCTGTATAACGAATAAAAAATTTGTTCAACTTGAGAAAAAATTTGATGCCAGGCTTGGTGTTTATGCAATTGATACAGGTTCAAACAAGACAATCGCCTATCGGCCGAATGAGCGATTTGCTTACGCATCAACCTATAAAGTTCTAGCCGCAGCTGCTGTCCTGAAGAAAAACTCAATTGAAAAACTTAATGAAGTCATCCACTACAGCAAGGACGATCTTGTTACATATTCTCCAATCACAGAGAAACACCTAGATACAGGCATGAGCCTAAAAGAAATCTCGGAAGCTGCTATACGTTACAGCGATAATACCGCTGGGAACATCTTGTTGCAACAGCTTGGCGGCCCTAAAGGTTTTGAAAAGTCACTGAAACAGATTGGGGATCATGTAACGAAAGCTAAACGATTCGAGACGGATCTAAACTCTGCGATTCCTGGTGATATTCGTGACACCAGCACCGCAAAAGCACTGGCAACCGATCTTAAAGCTTTCACTTTAGATAACACGCTCACGACTGACAAACGCACGATCTTAACCGATTGGATGCGAGGCAATGCTACTGGTGACGAACTGATTCGGGCAGGCGCTCCAATAGGATGGGAAGTTGGCGATAAATCCGGAGCCGGAAGTTACGGGACACGAAACGACATTGCTATCGTTTGGCCTCCTAACAGAGCTCCTATTGTTTTGGCAATTCTGTCAAACCGCTTTACGAAAGATGCTAATTATGATAATGCTCTTATCGCTGAGGCTGCAAAAGTCGTCTTTAACGATCTCAAATAATATGTTTAGCCTTTTGCCACAAAGGAAAAGACATTACTTTTTTAACCCCTACCGTTCATTTTTTGATGAACGGTTCTTTCATAGGACCTCTAGAATCATATATTTAAACACCACAAAATTAAACGTTATTATAATTAACGGCAAGTTTTCATTTTATGGAACAAGTAAAGTTTGACCTGACAAGAATTAAGACTAAGCACCCTAAAATCCGTTTTCTTCTCCTTCAAGTAAACATACAATGCAGACAACTCTCTTAAGTCTCTTATTCTGTGACCAATTTGTAATACTCATTGATATTCGGACTCTCTTCCCAATATTTCGTCTCGTTCGAAGACACTAACATATCAAACCACTTGAATTAACATAACTGAACTTGATATTGGTCACTGGCAGTTTCAATGCAATAGAACAACATTTGTTGTCTCAGAGGTTATCTATATGAGAATTCAACAATTTTTTT
>NZ_JAVAXX010000323.1:0-6654 GCF_042709275.1 Bacillus sp. LR_5
GCTCGGAACAGAAGAAGAAGTAGAATTTAAAGACGTACCGAAGCCTCAGGAAATCCGCGAAATTCTGAATGAATATGTCATCGGCCAGGATCAGGCGAAGAAATCACTCGCTGTTGCTGTGTATAACCACTATAAGCGCATTAATTCCAACAGCAAGGTTGATGATGTTGAGCTTTCGAAAAGTAACATTTCATTAATCGGCCCTACAGGAAGCGGTAAAACCCTTCTGGCTCAAACATTGGCTCGCATTTTAAATGTGCCGTTTGCGATTGCGGACGCTACGTCTTTGACTGAAGCTGGATACGTGGGTGAAGATGTAGAGAATATTCTCTTGAAGCTCATTCAAGCTGCTGATTATGATGTGGAAAAAGCAGAAAAAGGCATTATCTATATCGATGAAATCGATAAAGTGGCAAGAAAATCAGAAAACCCGTCTATTACACGTGACGTGTCAGGTGAAGGTGTACAGCAGGCATTGCTTAAAATTCTTGAGGGTACAGTGGCAAGCGTGCCGCCTCAAGGAGGACGTAAGCATCCTCATCAAGAATTCATTCAAATTGACACAACAAATATTTTGTTCATTTGCGGCGGTGCTTTCGATGGTATCGAACAAATCATCAAACGCCGTTTAGGCCAAAAAGTGATTGGATTCGGCGGGGACAATAAAGCTGCTGATCTTGAGAAAGAAGATCTTCTCTCAAAAGTGCTTCCTGAAGACTTGCTCCGCTTCGGGTTAATTCCTGAATTTATCGGACGTCTTCCTGTTATTGCAAGTCTTGAAAAGCTCGACGAAGAAGCATTGGTTGCGATCTTAACAAAACCGAAAAACGCTCTTGTTAAGCAATTCAAGAAAATGCTTGAGCTTGACAATGTAGAGCTTGAGTTTGAAGAAGAAGCGCTTTCTGAAATTGCTAAAAAAGCAATTGAACGCAAGACTGGAGCACGTGGACTCCGTTCTATCATTGAAGGTATCATGCTTGATGTGATGTTTGAGCTGCCTTCTCGTGATGACATTGAAAAATGTGTGATTACTGGGGCAACTGTGACACATGGAGAGCCGCCTCGCCTCTTATTAAAAGACGGCACTGAGGTAAGCCAAGATAAAACATCTGCATAAAGATAAGCACGAACCTCCTGAATGGTGACATTCAGGAGGTTTTTTTGTCATGCAATCTCTTCCGGAAAAACGTTTATTCCCGCCTTCTGTGGGAGATACTAGCAATCAGAGGAATGAATTGGATACATAAATTGTTTTTCAGGAGGGACCATCATGAGTTGGACAGGGATCGCGTTATTTATTCAGCTGTTTTTTGGGATCATCATTGGTTTGTATTTTTGGAATTTGCTTAAAAATCAAAGGACACAAAAGGTCACGATAGATAAGGAATCAAAGAAGGAAATGGAGCAGCTTCGGAAAATGCGCGCTATCAGCTTGTCCGAGCCATTATCTGAAAAGGTCCGCCCCAAAAGCTTTCAAGATATCGTCGGACAGGAAGATGGCATTAAAGCTTTAAAGGCGGCTTTATGCGGGCCGAATCCTCAGCATGTCATTGTCTATGGACCTCCGGGCGTCGGAAAAACAGCTGCTGCACGGCTTGTATTAGAAGAAGCGAAAAAACATAAACAATCGCCGTTTAAAGAGCAGGCTGTTTTTGTGGAACTCGATGCGACAACAGCACGTTTTGATGAAAGAGGAATTGCCGATCCGCTCATCGGCTCTGTCCATGACCCCATATACCAAGGGGCCGGAGCAATGGGACAGGCGGGGATTCCGCAGCCGAAGCAGGGAGCTGTTACCCATGCCCACGGCGGTGTGCTGTTTATTGATGAAATAGGGGAGCTGCATCCTATTCAAATGAATAAAATGCTGAAGGTCCTTGAGGACAGAAAAGTCTTTTTAGACAGTGCGTATTACAGCGAGGAAAACACACAAATCCCGAATCATATTCACGATATTTTTCAAAATGGGCTGCCGGCAGATTTTCGCCTGATTGGCGCGACGACAAGAATGCCGAACGAAATTCCGCCAGCTATCCGATCCCGCTGTTTAGAGGTGTTTTTCCGCGAGCTTGAAAAGGATGAGCTGAAAACAGTTGCCAAAACAGCAGCGGATAAAATTGAAAAAAACATTTCTGACGAGAGTCTGGACCTGCTGACCAGCTATACGCGGAACGGGCGCGAAGCCGTTAACATGATTCAAATCGCCGCAGGGATGGCCGTGACGGAGAATCGGAAAGACATTACGATTGAAGATATTGAATGGGTTATCCATTCCAGCCAGCTTACTCCGAAGCACGAGCAGAAAATTGGCGCCGAACCGCAAGTCGGCATTGTAAATGGGCTTGCAGTATATGGACCTAACAGCGGATCGCTTCTGGAAATCGAAGTGAGCGTAACCGCGGCTCAGGATAAAGGATCAATTAATATCACAGGAATAGCTGAAGAAGAAAGCATCGGCAGCCAATCAAAATCAATCCGGCGAAAAAGCATGGCGAAGGGTTCGGTTGAAAACGTGTTAACCGTGCTCCGGACAATGGGGATGAACCCGTCTGATTATGATATTCACATCAATTTCCCAGGAGGGATTCCGATTGACGGACCGTCGGCAGGCATCGCGATGGCAGCGGGAATTTTCTCGGCGATTCACAAAATCCCAATTGACAATACCGTTGCCATGACGGGCGAAATCAGCCTGAATGGTCTTGTGAAGCCCATTGGAGGCGTCATTCCGAAAATAAAAGCTGCCAAGCAGTCCGGTGCGAAAAAAGTGATTATCCCACATGAAAATCAGCAGTCGATCTTAAAGCAAATTGACGGAATCACAATTATTGCAGTGAAGACGTTCCAGGAAGTACTTGATGAAATTTTAGTGAATCCGCCAACAGAACAAAAACCGTTTAATATTGAAATCAATAAAGAATCCGTTTAAACCCTATTTTTATAATAGGGTTTTTTTCATGAAGGACATCTTTTCCTTTTTCATATCAGAAAGAAAGGGTATACTACGAGGAGACTGTTTTATAGAAAATGGAACCATGCCGTTTATTGTACAAGGATGAAAAAGTTGTATTATAATGGTTCATACTAAAGTCACGGAGGTGTCAGTCACATGGCAGAAGAATTAAAACGCAGCATCCCGCTCCTCCCTTTAAGAGGTTTATTGGTGTACCCGACGATGGTTTTGCATTTAGATGTAGGACGTGACAAGTCGGTTCAGGCCCTTGAACAGGCAATGATGCATGACCATATGATATTTTTAGCCACTCAGCAGGATATTTCGATAGACGAACCAGGTGAAGATGAGATTTTTACTGTCGGCACCTATACAAAAATTAAGCAAATGCTGAAGCTTCCGAACGGTACGATTCGTGTGTTGGTTGAGGGCCTCAAGCGTGCCCAAATCGTCAAATACAATGAGCATGAGGATTACACGTCGGTCGACATTCAGCTGATTCATGAAGATGATTCAAAAGATACAGAAGACGAAGCATTGATGCGGACTTTGTTAGACCACTTTGATCAGTACATAAAAATTTCCAAAAAAATCTCGGCTGAAACTTACGCCGCGGTTACTGATATCGAAGAGCCAGGGAGAATGGCAGACATCGTTGCTTCTCACCTGCCCCTTAAGCTAAAGGATAAGCAGGATATTTTAGAAACGGCTGACGTCAAAGACAGACTGAACAAGGTCATTGATTTTATCAATAATGAAAAAGAAGTGCTGGAGATCGAGAAAAAAATCGGCCAGCGCGTCAAACGTTCGATGGAGCGTACGCAGAAGGAATACTACTTGCGTGAACAAATGAAGGCGATTCAAAAAGAGCTTGGCGATAAAGAAGGTAAAACAGGCGAAGTTCAGACGCTGACGGAAAAAATTGAAGAAGCAGGCATGCCTGACCATGTGAAGGAAACCGCACTTAAGGAATTGAACAGATACGAAAAAATTCCGTCAAGTTCTGCGGAAAGCTCTGTGATACGCAACTATATTGACTGGCTGATCGCTCTTCCGTGGACGGATGAGACAGATGATAAGCTTGATTTGAAAGAGGCAGGACGTCTCTTAGATGAAGAGCATCACGGACTTGAGAAAGTGAAAGAACGTATCTTAGAATATTTGGCTGTCCAGCAGCTGACAAAATCCCTGAAAGGCCCGATTCTCTGCTTGGCAGGACCTCCAGGTGTCGGAAAAACGTCTTTAGCCAAATCAATTGCAAAAAGTATGGGACGGGAATTCGTCAGAATCTCACTCGGCGGAGTGCGTGACGAATCAGAGATCCGCGGACACAGACGGACCTATGTTGGAGCAATGCCTGGACGCATTATTCAAGGGATGAAAAAAGCCGGCAAGCTAAATCCTGTCTTTTTATTAGATGAAATTGACAAAATGTCATCTGATTTCAGAGGCGACCCGTCATCTGCTATGCTTGAAGTGCTTGATCCAGAGCAAAACAGCACCTTCAGTGATCACTATATTGAAGAAACCTTTGATTTATCAAAAGTGCTGTTTATTGCAACGGCAAACAATTTGGCCACGATCCCGGGTCCGCTAAGAGACAGAATGGAGATTATTAATATTGCGGGCTACACAGAAGTAGAAAAACTCGAAATCGTGAAAGACCACCTGCTTCCAAAGCAGATCAAGGAACACGGGCTGAAGAAAAGCAACCTGCAGCTGCGTGACCAGGCGATTCTTGATATTATCCGCTACTATACGAGAGAAGCGGGTGTGAGAAGCCTTGAACGCCAGCTTGCCACGATTTGCCGTAAGGCTGCAAAAGCCATTGTTGCTGAAGAGCGAAAACGGATTACGGTCACTGAGAAGAATCTTCAGGACTTTATCGGAAAACGCATTTTCAGGTACGGACAAGCTGAAACAGAAGATCAGGTTGGTGTAGTTACAGGGCTTGCCTATACAACCGTCGGCGGAGATACGCTGTCGATTGAAGTATCTCTATCTCCAGGGAAAGGGAAATTGATCCTGACAGGAAAGCTTGGAGATGTCATGAGAGAGTCAGCTCAGGCTGCATTCAGCTATGTGCGTTCAAAAACAGAAGAACTTGGCATTGAACCTGACTTTCATGAGAAGTATGATATTCATATACATGTACCTGAGGGTGCGGTGCCTAAAGATGGTCCGTCAGCCGGTATTACGATGGCGACAGCGCTTGTTTCTGCTTTAACGGGACGTGCCGTTTCGCGTGAAGTCGGCATGACTGGGGAAATTACGCTTCGCGGGCGCGTGCTGCCGATCGGCGGATTGAAGGAAAAAGCGCTTGGCGCACATAGAGCGGGATTAACGACCATTATTGCGCCTAAAGAGAATGAAAAAGATATAGAGGATATTCCTGAAAGCGTCAGAGAGGGGCTCACATTTATATTGGCGTCCCACTTAGACGAAGTTTTGGAACATGCCTTAGTAGGAGAGAAGAAATGAAAGTCACAAAGTCAGAAATCGTGATCAGTGCAGTTAAGCCGGAACAGTACCCTGAGGGCGGGCTTCCGGAAATTGCACTGGCCGGAAGATCGAACGTGGGAAAATCGTCTTTTATCAATTCATTAATCAATCGCAAAAATCTTGCGAGAACATCATCTAAACCGGGAAAAACACAAACGCTCAATTTCTACATTATCAATGATGAGCTGCATTTTGTGGATGTACCGGGTTACGGTTTTGCCAAAGTGTCAAAATCCGAGCGTGAAGCTTGGGGCAGAATGATTGAAACCTACATCACGACACGCGAGGAATTGAAAGCAGTAGTGCAGATCGTTGATTTGCGGCATGCGCCGTCTAATGATGATGTGCAGATGTATGAATTCTTAAAGTATTACGGCATTCCTGTTATTATTATCGCTACAAAGGCAGATAAGATCCCGAAAGGAAAATGGGACAAACACGCGAAGGTTGTCCGACAGACACTAAATATTGATCCGGAAGACGAGCTGATTCTCTTCTCCTCAGAAACGAAAAAGGGGAAAGACGAAGCTTGGGGAGCGATCAAAAAAATGATAAACCGGTAGAGAAAACTCTCTGCCGGTTTTATTTATCGTATAGATTTTTTCCGTTTTATCAATAATAACAATAAACTGATTCCAATAAAGACAAACGGCCAATACTCTTTCAGAAGCGCTGTCGGAATATGAGCAGATTCTAGCCATGCCATAATTTGTTTGAAAAAGTACAAAAACAGGGAAAAACAAATCATTGATACAGCTTCATATACATATTCTTTTTTCTGAACGGTTGACACCAAGAGCGAGAAGCCGATGATAAATACGAGCATTTCAAAATCATCCGGCCACCATGGCCATTTCGGCTTGGCGAAAAAGTGCAAGCCGATCCCGAAAAGAAGCAAACCGATAAAGAAGTGTGGTGTAACGGCTTCTTTTTTTCCTTGATATACAAAGGCTGCGCCTAACAGCATGAGGAGAACAGGCCATTGACCCTGCCCTGAAAACAGTTCGGCTTGGCCGCTTTCAAGCCATGCATATACAGAAGCGGCAAGCAGCAGACAAGGGAATAAAATTGATTTTTGTTTCATGCATATCACCTTCTTGTTTTTTAGAGCTGATGTGTAGTAAATTTCTGCTGTTTTTGGTATTGTCAATAGGAATGCTTCTTTTCCGTGAAGCTTTTTCTAATATAGCATAAGAATT
>NZ_JAVAXX010000324.1:0-6616 GCF_042709275.1 Bacillus sp. LR_5
AAAGGGTGAAGCACATGGATATCCGCCATTTAACATATTTCTTGGAAGTCGCCCGTTTAAAAAGTTTTACGAAGGCTTCCCAATCCCTTTATGTTTCTCAGCCGACGATATCAAAAATGATCAAAAATTTAGAAGAAGAGCTCGGAATTGAACTGTTTTACCGAAACGGCAGGCAGGTAGAACTGACTGATGCCGGCCATAGCATGTATGTGCAGGCGCAGGAAATCATTAAATCATTTCAAAACCTGACGTCAGAATTAAATGATATTATGGAAGTCAAGAAAGGGCACGTACGGATTGGACTGCCGCCGATGATCGGATCGGGGTTTTTCCCCAGAGTGCTCGGCGATTTCCGTGAAAACTATCCGAATGTCACCTTTCAGCTAGTCGAAGACGGTTCTATAAAAGTCCAAGAAGGTGTCGGGGACGGCTCTCTTGATATCGGCGTTGTGGTCCTTCCCGCAAACGAAGATATCTTTCATTCGTTTACAATCGTAAAAGAAACCTTAATGCTTGTCGTTCACCCTTCCCACCGGCTGGCTGATGAGAAAGAATGTCAGCTGCGTGAGTTGAAGGACGAGCCTTTTATTTTCTTCAGGGAGGATTTTGTCCTGCACAACCGAATTATGACGGAATGTATCAAGGCTGGGTTCCGGCCCCATATCATTTATGAAACATCACAATGGGATTTTATCAGTGAGATGGTATCAGCAAACCTTGGGATCGGGCTTTTGCCGGAACGGATCTGCCGCGGCCTTGACCCGGAAAAAGTGAAAGTCATTCCTCTTGTCGATCCGGTCATCCCTTGGCACCTCGCCATTATTTGGAGAAAGGACCGGTACTTGTCGTTTGCGGCCAGAGCTTGGCTCGAACATACGAAATCGTATTTATGGGACCCGAAAAAAGATAGTAAAGGATGATGCAAACATGGATGCACAATCAGCAGCAAAATGTCTTACGGCTGTCCGCCGGCATAGCCCACTGGTGCATAGCATAACCAACAATGTCGTAACGAATTTCACAGCAAACGGCCTGCTCGCGCTCGGCGCATCGCCCGTTATGGCGTACGCAAAAGAAGAGGTCGCCGATATGGCGAAAATTGCGGGTGCACTCGTTTTAAATATCGGAACGCTGAGCAAGGAGTCAGTCGAAGCGATGATCATCGCGGGAAAATCAGCTAATGAACATGGCGTTCCCGTCATTCTTGATCCTGTCGGTGCCGGAGCAACACCGTTCCGAACTGAATCGGCACGTGACATCATTCGTGAGGTTCGCCTTGCTGCAATCAGAGGAAATGCGGCGGAAATTGCCCATACCGTCGGTGTGACGGATTGGCTGATCAAAGGTGTTGATGCGGGTGAAGGCGGAGGCGACATCATCCGGCTGGCTCAGCAGGCGGCACAAAAGCTAAACACGGTCATTGCGATAACTGGTGAAGTTGATGTCATAGCCGACACGTCACATGTATACACCCTTCATAACGGCCACAAGCTGCTGACAAAAGTGACAGGCGCCGGTTGCCTGCTGACTTCCGTCGTCGGTGCGTTTTGCGCTGTGGAAGAAAATCCATTGTTTGCTGCTATTGCGGCCATTTCTTCGTATGGGGTCGCCGCTCAGCTTGCCGCACAGCAGACGGCTGACAAAGGCCCTGGAAGCTTTCAGATTGAATTGCTGAACAAGCTTTCAACTGTTACTGAACAAGACGTCCAAGAATGGGCGGCTATAGAAAGGGTGACTGTCTCATGACTCGTATTTCTCGGGAAATGATGAAAGAGTTATTATCTGTATACTTCATTATGGGGTCAAACAATACGAAAGCCGACCCTGTTACAGTTGTACAAAAAGCGTTAAAAGGCGGTGCCACCCTGTACCAGTTCCGTGAAAAAGGCGGGGATGCGCTGACAGGAGAGGCTCGGATTGAATTTGCTGAAAAAGCGCAGGCAGCTTGCCGTGAAGCTGGTATTCCGTTCATTGTCAATGATGATGTGGAATTGGCTCTGAAGCTGAAAGCTGACGGTATCCACATCGGCCAGGAAGACGCAAATGCGAAAGAGGTAAGAGCTGCCATAGGTGATATGATTCTCGGCGTTTCTGCCCATACGATGTCTGAGGTGAAGCAAGCTGAAGAAGACGGAGCCGATTATGTCGGGCTTGGGCCGATCTATCCGACTGAAACGAAAAAAGATACGAGAGCGGTACAAGGGGTATCTCTTATTGAAGCAGTGCGCCGCCAAGGCATCAGCATTCCAATTGTCGGCATCGGCGGCATCACAATAGAAAATGCCGGACCTGTTATCCAAGCGGGGGCCGATGGCGTCAGTATGATCAGCGCCATCAGTCAGGCGGAAGATCCTGAGAGTGCTGCACGCAAGTTTCGTGAGGAAATTCAAACATATAAAACAGAAAGATAATCGTTCATCTTCCTTCAAAAGGCTGTTCTGTAAAAGGACAGCTTTTTTGCTGTCCATCAAGGTTTTCAGACCTTCAAATTTTAATTGACAAAGGACAAGAACTGGCTATGATTATGTTATACAATGATAATCATTTTCAATTATAGGAGGAACATGATGGCTCGGGGGCTGGCACTTATTCTATTCAGCTTGTTGATGGTTTTCGGTTCTGCGGCACATGCGGAAGATGATCCGATCGCCGCATTAATTCAATTAAACAAGCAAATGATCAAATCCGTACAAGACGGAGATATAGACTCGGCACAACAAACGTTTGAAACCTTCAAGGCGAAGTGGAAAAAAGAAGAACCTTCTATTAAGAAAGAAAACCTTTCTTCTCACAGTGAAATGGACGCGAATATCGCGATGATTTCTCTTTCTTTTATCAATAAAGACGCAGGCAAGCTCAAAACACAGCTTGAAGAGCTTTCGTCTCATTTAGAAACCTACCAGCAGGCTGTCGTGCTGCAAAAGACATCCTCAGGTCAATCAAGGGCGTCCTTAACAGCCTATATACAAAGCTTGAAAGACACAAAACAGTTCATAGAAAAAAAGCAATTGGATGAAGCGTCATCCGCAATCGACAATTTAGTTACATCCTGGCTCGCTGTTGAGGGAGACGTCGTTTCCCAATCGAAAGAAGCCTATACGACATCGGAGGAAAATCTGGCGCTGATGAAGGCGGGGATCGGCAGCCATCCTGAAAAGGTATCAAAGCAAATTGACGAAATGATTCATTTGCTCGAGCCGATCGCTTCAAGCAGCTACAGCTGGTGGGATGCGGCGCTGATCCCGATTCGTGAAGGAATGGAGGCCCTCCTTGTCATCGGAGCGCTATTAACCATGACAAAAAAAGCGCGGGTTACGCGTTCCTCGACATGGATCTGGGGTGGGGCGTCCGCCGGCATGGCTGTTTCCTTAGCAGCCGGCATCGGTGTCACGGTTCTGTTCTCTTCCAGTGTATTCGGAGAAAACAATTTCTTGCTTGGCGGCGTTACCGGCGTACTGTCCGCTGTCATGCTTTTGTATGTCGGGGTGTGGCTGCACAGAAACGCCTCAATGGATAAATGGAGAGAAAAAATCAATATCCAGAAGTCACAGGCACTAAAAAAACGAAGCCTGCTTTCCTTTGCGCTCATTGCATTTCTGGCAGTTGTAAGAGAAGGTCTCGAAACGGTCATCTTTTTCATCGGGCTTGTCGGGAAGCTCCCGCTCACTGAACTGATCGGCGGAACTGCCGCAGGGCTTATCGTTCTCGTCATCGTCGGTGTTCTGATGATCAAGCTCGGAATGCGCATTCCATTGAAGCCGTTTTTTCTTCTATCAATGGCGGTTGTCCTGTATATGTGCGTGAAATTTCTCGGAACTGGCGTTCACAGCCTTCAGCTGGCGGGCATTCTTCCGTCTGATGCAGAAAGCTGGCTGCCGTCTGTATCGGTGCTAGGAATTTATCCGTCTGTGTACAGCACGATTCCGCAAATGTTGATTTTCCTCTTTTTACTGATTGCGCTTGTTTCAGAAGCGGCAAAACATTTTACAAACGGAAAGGAACTGACAAAATGAATTTCACAAAAATCGCTGTATCAGCCGGATGCATCCTTGCGCTGTGCGCAGGCTGCGGAGCCAATGACACATCTTCAACCAAAGAAAAAGCTTCATCTGAAAAAAGCGGGGTCACTAAAGAAATCACCGCATCCGTAAATAAAATGGAAACCATCATTTCCAAGCTGAATGACTCAGCGGAAAAAGGAGACCAAAAAGAGATTGAAAAGAAGGGGAAAGAGTTAAACAGCTACTGGCTTTCCTTTGAAAACGACATTCGCAGCGACTATCCATTCGAATATACAGAAATCGAAAAGCATCTTCAGCCAATCTACACAGAAGCGCAAAAAGACAAACCGGATACAGCAAAAATCAAGACAGAATCCGAGTCATTGAAAGCGTCCTTAGAAGACCTGACAGAAGCGAAGAAGAGCGGCAAAAAGGCTAGCGATCAGCTGGCAAAAGCAGCGGATGAGTATAAAGGCTATGTCAAAAAGCAGAGTGGCCAGCTTGTCAAAGCGACTGAAGCATTTACAAGCGCTGTGAAATCCGGCGATATCGAAAAATCTAAAACGTTATATGCGAAAGCGCGTGTTTATTACGAGCGTATCGAACCGATCGCTGAAAGCCTTGGAGATCTTGACCCGAAAATTGATGCACGAGAAAACGATGTTGAAGAAGGAGACAAATGGACAGGCTTCCATAAGCTTGAGAAGGCCATTTGGAAGGATCAAGATATTTCCGGGGAAAAGGCAACAGCTGACCAGCTTCTCAAAGATGTAAAAGAGCTTGACGGTTCAATTCAATCACTGAAATTAACCCCTGAACAAATTGTTGCAGGCGCGATGGAGCTTCTGAACGAAGCCGGAATTTCGAAAATCACGGGAGAAGAAGAGCGCTACTCACGGATTGATTTAGTTGACCTTATGGCAAATGTGGAAGGCTCCGAAGCCGTTTATCAAACAGTGAAAAGCGCGCTTGTAAAAGATCACTCCGACTTGACGGAAAAACTGGATACGGAGTTCAGCGAATTTGAAGTTTTAATGGCAAAATACAAAACAAGTGATCAGTCCTATACGTCTTATGATAAATTAAGTGAAAAGCAAATCAGAGAGCTGAGCACAAAGCTGACGACTCTTTCTGAAACCATGTCGAAGATTGCGAATGTGCTATAAAAGGAGTTTTGTAACATCATGAGCGATGAACAAAAAAAGCCAGAACAAATTCATAGACGGGACATTTTAAAATGGGGAGCGATGGCGGGGGCAGCCGTTGCGATCGGTGCCAGCGGTCTCGGCGGTCTCGCTCCGCTTGTTCAGACTGCGGCTAAGCCATCGAAAAAGGATGAAAAAGAGGAGGAGCAGATTGTTCCGTTTTACGGAAAGCATCAGGCCGGAATCACAACTGCCCATCAGACGTATGTCTATTTTGCTGCACTGGATGTAACAGCAAAAGACAAAAGCGACATCATTACGTTATTTAGAAACTGGACAAGTCTCACACAGATGCTGACATCTGGCAAGAAAATGTCAGCGGAGCAGAGAAATCAATATCTGCCGCCGCAGGATACAGGTGAGTCTGCTGATTTATCCCCTTCCAACTTAACGGTCACATTCGGATTTGGGCCTGGCTTTTTTGAAAAAGACGGAAAGGACCGTTTCGGGCTGAAAAGCAAAAAACCGAAGCACCTAGCCGCTCTTCCAGCGATGCCCAATGACAACCTGGATGAAAAGCAGGGAGGCGGGGACATCTGCATTCAAGTATGTGCAGACGACGAGCAAGTGGCGTTTCACGCGCTGCGTAACCTGCTAAATCAAGCGGTCGGCACTTGTGAGGTCCGCTTTGTGAACAAAGGCTTTTTAAGCGGAGGAAAAAATGGCGAAACACCGCGCAATCTCTTCGGGTTTAAAGATGGAACAGGCAACCAGAGCACGGAGGATGACAGCTTGATGAACTCGATCGTGTGGGTTCAGTCCGGTGAGCCTGACTGGATGACGGGCGGCACCTATATGGCTTTCCGGAAAATCAAAATGTTCCTTGAGATATGGGACCGCTCTTCCCTCAAGGACCAAGAGGATACCTTCGGCCGCAGAAAAAGCTCAGGGGCGCCTTTCGGACAGAAAAAGGAAACAGATCCCGTGAAGCTGAATCAAATTCCGTCTAATTCACACGTCAGTCTAGCGAAATCTACGGGAAAACAAATTTTGCGAAGAGCTTTCTCTTACACAGAAGGACTTGATCCGAAAACCGGCTATATGGATGCAGGTCTTCTGTTTATCAGTTTTCAAAAAAATCCCGACAATCAGTTTATCCCGATGCTGAAGGCTCTTTCAGCAAAGGATGCGTTAAACGAATATACACAAACAATCGGTTCTGCTTTATATGCATGCCCAGGCGGCTGCAAAAAAGGAGAATATATTGCCCAACGTTTGCTGGAATCATAAAAGAAGCCTTTACAGGCTTCTTTCAGCGTGTCGACAAACCCTCGCATTCGTTGTCAAGCCTGTGCGTTGGTGCTCACGAATTAGAGCATTCGCTCCGCTCCAATGCTCGGCTTTCCTAGACTTCAAGGGTTTTCAATCACGCTGAAAGGATGACAAAATCCTAAAACTTTTTAGGAATTT
>NZ_JAVAXX010000325.1:0-6592 GCF_042709275.1 Bacillus sp. LR_5
TGGACAAGGTATTCAAAAAAAGCTGTTCAAGCTTTATTGTATCTGTTTCACCGTAATACGCAAACAATATCTTAAAATTAAAAAGCAAAAATCCTTGAATTTACAAGGATTTTTGCAGTTCTGCACCTATTTTGTTACAGCGTGTGCCACTTTTATGCACAGATCCATGATAACCGTTCTGCCTTTTTCTTTTAGCATCTGGTATGCTTCCTCATTAACTAGCCCTTGCTGTGCCCAAAATACTGGCGCATCTGTCTCTAAAAACTCTTCCGCCACTCCAGGAAGCTGTTCTGAGCGCCGGAATACATTTACGATGTCAATCGGACCGTCTATCTCTTTTAAAGATGAAACGGCTTTGACACCTAGCGCCTCATCAATTGTAGGATTCACAGGGATAATTTCATAACCCGCGTCCTGCATTGCTTTTGAAACCATATGTGACGTTCTATCCGGACGGTCTGAAAGCCCTACTACCGCTATACGTTTGCTTCTTTGAAGAATCTCTTTAATTTCCGCTTTAGAAGGGTTTTGCATCGTGTGTCACTCCTTTTTCACTTATTTTACACGATCAAAACAGGAGAAATCAAAATATGATGCATGTTTGATTGGATTTGTAAGCAAACTTTACAAAAAAACTTATCATCAGATCATGACATCTCATGTTAAAATAAAAAGAAGGGAATTTGAAAAAGGAGAAATGTAGATGTTAATTGCTTTATTGATTATTTTGGCCTACTTGATAGGCAGCATTCCATCTGGCTTAATTGTGGGCAAGCTTGCCAAGGGAATTGATATTCGGGAGCACGGAAGCGGCAACTTAGGCGCTACCAATGCATTCCGTACATTGGGTGTAAAAGCTGGTTCGGTCGTCATAGCCGGAGATATTTTGAAAGGGACACTGGCAACTGCATTGCCTTT
This sequence comes from Bacillus sp. LR_5, assembly GCF_042709275.1. NCBI lineage: Bacteria > Bacillati > Bacillota > Bacilli > Caryophanales > Bacillaceae > Bacillus > Bacillus sp. LR_5. The sequence continues at coordinate 919 of NZ_JAVAXX010000325.1, forward strand.
TCTCATGCATGTTGATATTCACCCGCTTCTTGCAGGAGTCTTTGCGGTTTTAGGCCACGTGTTTCCCATCTTCGCCAAATTTAAAGGCGGTAAAGCCGTGGCTACATCAGGAGGCGTTTTGCTATTTTACGCACCCCTGTTATTTATCACGATGGTTGCGGTATTCTTCATCTTTTTATACTTGACTAAATTTGTTTCTCTCTCATCGATGTTAACAGGGATCTATACTGTTATATATAGTTTCTTTGTCCATGATACGTATTTATTGATTGTCGTTACCCTGCTCACTATTTTTGTGATATACAGACACCGAGCGAACATTAAACGAATTATCAATAAAACAGAACCTAAAGTAAAATGGTTATAAGCTTAAAAAACTTCTCTTTTGACACAGAATAGCCTAATACGTTTATAATAGAGAAAATTCAAATGAAGAACAAAGGGGTGTTCTGTTATGAATATGACAATTAACGAAGACGCATTGAACTGGTATAAAGAAGAACTCGATTTGGAAAGCGGAGACCAGGTTCGCTTTTTCGTCCGCTATGGAGGCTGCAGCAACGTTCAAAAGGGTTTTTCTCTCGGTGTAGCGAAAGATGCCCCACAAGAGGCTGGAGTCACTGCAGAAGCTGACGGCATTACCTTCTTTATTGAAGAAAGTGATTTATGGTACTTTGATAACCACGACCTTCTCGTCAGCTATTCAGAAGACGCTGATGAACCGGTTTTTGAATACCAATAAAAAAGAACGCACATCATGTGCGTTCTTTTTTTACAAATGAAATCGTATAAGATGATCGGTTAGGTTTTCTTGTTCCAAAATATATTTTTGTGTTTCCCCCAGCAGATCAAAGTGGGGAAATTCACTTTTCTTATGGATCCATTCTTTTTTTAACCCGTACGCCGCTCCCCACTGAACCAGCTTATCAATGTCTGCACAGCCGGCTTTTGTCACAGTCCTTGCTTCTGGAAATCGGTCATCCAGCCAGTAATGTGTTAAAAATGCGATTTCTCCTCTTTTCACTGCTTGTTTCCACCGGTTAAGTTCCTCCCGTTTCACACCAAACGCCATATCCCGTTCACTTCCCTATTTTTTGGCCTTTTCATATGCTGTGTGCCAATCAGGAAAAGCTTTGCGGAATTGAATTGGCTTAAAGCTTTCTTTATCCACACAAATATGAGATGAGGTGGCTTTGATGGAAAGCTCACCGGCCGGATTATAAATGTGATAACCATAGACGGTTTTAAAGCCGTTATATTCCTCTATCCATGTATGTACAACCGCGGTTTCTCCGTAATGAAGCGGCTTTTTATAGGAAATATTGATATCAACAACTGGGGACAGAACGCCTCTTTTTTCCATATCACTATATAAAAAGCCTAAGTCCTTAATTAAGGCCGTTCTGCCGACCTCCATCCACACAAGATAATTTGCGTGATAGACAATTCCCATTTGATCTGTTTCTGCATAACGCACTTCTATTTCTTTTTTTGATACATGCAAGATTACTCTGCTCCCTTAACGTCAATTTAGCCCCATTTTACCATAATCAAATCAGAAAGAAAAAAACCAGGTTTCCCTGGTTTTTTAAGAACGGTATCCGTTCTGTCTCGCTGCAGATTCGTCCTGTATTTCATTACGAAACGCTTCAATGCTCTGTTCGCGCCTTGCATTTTTTTCTTTGATACGCTGTTTATCTTCTCCTGAAGCAAACTCCATTGATGCTTCTGCTTCTTCTATATTTTCAATTGTATTTTGAACCATATCCTGCAATTTTTCCACATTGTCAGAACGATCATCAGGATTAGGCTGCTGATATTGATTTTGGTTCTTTGTCATTCGGATGTACCTCCTAGAAATAAACTTGATTTTTCGCTACTCGCCTTTTGTCTGCATGATGATCGGCCGCTGACCTGAAGTATCATGCATTTTTTCCCCTTTATTGGCTTTATATTTTACAGGCTTTGTACCCAAGTGGCTTGGAGCATATTGAGGCTGACCGTTTTTCTTGTTGTTTCCCATGTTTATCCCTCCTCAACAGATAGGTTTCTCAAAAGGAGGGGTAAACATGAATACAAATTAAAGGTTATTTTTGCTTAAATCGCTGTTCAAGCTTTTCCTCAAGCTGATTTAAATACTCTGTATTGGTCATCAGCTCTTTTTTGTTTTCCATGACGAGCTCATGAAAAGAACGTTTTCTCATCTTCTTCACGCTTCTCACCTCCGCATATTCTTTTATTTTTTCCAATTCTGAAAACTTGTAAGCATATCTGAGCATAAAAAAAACTGAATCTAATCAAGATCCAGTTTTTGTTCCATTTCTTTTTTTGTCATGGTGCCAACGTGTATGTCTTGGATAACACCTTTTTCATCTAAGATATATGTCGTTGGATATGACATCACGTTATAGTCAGCATTGATCCCTTTTTTATCAATCAGAATGGGGAACGTTAAATCATACGTATCAGCAAACGCTCGGACCTGTTTCTCACTTTTCTCAGCTGAAGTGAAATTTACCGCAACAACCGCAAGTTTGTCGGCGTACTCTTTTTGCAGCTTTTCCATCGCAGGCATTTCCTGACGGCACGGCTTACACCAAGTTGCCCAAAAATTGAGCAGCACTTTTTTGCCTTTTGCATCCTGTAAAGAGCTTTTCTCTCCTGACAGCGTTTTCAAAGAAAAATCAGGTGCTTGTTGCCCCTCTTGAATTCCGACTTCTTTTTTGCTGTATGTTTGATATAAATTCCATCCCGTATAACCGGCAAGCATGATAAGCAAGATCCCTGCGAGCCATTTTTTCAGCATATGCCACCTCCGCAGCACATTGTGTCATAAAAAGAAGAGAAAGCGAAATGCCTTCTCTTCCTATTGATTCATCAGGACTGCTTCATTTTTTCACGAAGCACCATTTGAAGGATGCCGCCATGGCGGTAGTAATCAATTTCAACTTCACTATCAAAGCGGACGACTGCTTCAAAAGTTGTTACATTGCCGTCTTCATTAATTGCTCTTACAGTCACAAGGTCACGAGGACGAACTGTTTCATCAACATCTACCTCGATGACTTCTTTACCCGTTAAGCCGAGTGTATCCGCATTTTCACCTTGTTTAAACTGAAGCGGCAGCACACCCATGAATACAAGGTTGCTTCTGTGGATTCTTTCAAAGCTCTCTGCAATGACCGTTCTGATGCCGAGAAGGTTTGTTCCTTTTGCAGCCCAGTCACGTGAAGATCCCATACCATAGTCTTTTCCTGCTAATACGACAAGACCAGTTTTATCTTCTTTGTATTTCATGCACGCATCATAGATGGATGTTACTTCACCAGTCGGCCAGTACGTCGTAAATCCGCCTTCTGTACCCGGTGCAATTTGGTTTTTGATCCGAATGTTTGCAAATGTTCCTCTCATCATGACTTCATGGTTTCCGCGGCGGGAACCGTAAGAGTTAAAGTCGCGAGGAGAAACACCTTTTTCTTGCAAGTACTTTCCGGCAGGCGTATCTTTTCCGATTGCCCCCGCAGGAGAAATATGGTCAGTTGTGACTGAATCGCCGAATTTACCGACAACACGCAAACCTTTTAATGGTTCAACCTTGCCTGGCTCAACAGACATCTCTTCGAAGAATGGCGGATTTTGAATGTAAGTTGACTCGCTATCCCATTTATATAAAGCTTCATCTGTTGTTTCAATTTCGTTCCAGCGCTTGTTGTCATCAAATACTGTTTCATACTCTTTGCGGAATAGCTCTGGCGTAACAGTTTGCTTAACAAGTGCATTGATTTCGTCCATTGACGGCCAAATATCATTAAAGTATACGTTTTGACCATCCTTGCCCACACCGATTGGATCGGTTTTCAAGTTAATGTTTACCGTTCCAGCCAGCGCATATGCCACAACAAGCGGTGGTGAAGCAAGATAGTTGCCTTTAACAAGCGGGTGAATACGTCCTTCAAAGTTACGGTTTCCGGAAAGGACAGACGTAATCAGAAGATCATTTTTCGCAACCGCTTCTTCGATTTCCGGTGAAAGCGGACCTGAGTTCCCGATACATGTTGTACAACCGTAGCCAACGAGGTTAAAGCCAAGCTCTTTCATGTATGGAAGAAGGCCTGAATTCACAAGATATCCTGTAACAACTTTAGAACCCGGTGCAAGTGACGTTTTCACGTAATTAGGCACCTTAAGCCCTAACTCAACCGCTTTTTTCGCTACCAGTCCGGCGCCGATCAGCACGTATGGGTTTGATGTATTTGTACAGCTTGTAATCGCAGCAATGGCGATCGCACCCGTTTTCATAACTGTTTCTTCGCCGTTAAGGAGTTTAAACTTAATTTCCTTATTTTCTTCCTCAGCATTTAAACCGAATCCTTGGTTACCTGCAGGGCTGACTAATTGCTTTTTAAACGTTTCCTGCATAGCAGATAGCGGGATCAAATCCTGAGGACGCTTTGGACCCGATAAGTTTGCTTCAATTTGAGACAGGTCAATTTCAACCACATCAGTAAATTGAGGGTCTTCCGCATCTGGAGTGTAGAACAAGCCATTGCTTCTGCAGTATGCTTCAACAACATCAATATGTTCAGGATCACGGCCTGTCAGGCGCAGGTAGTTAAGCGCTTCTTCATCTACTGGGAAGAATCCGCATGTAGCACCGTATTCCGGAGCCATATTCGCAATTGTTGCGCGATCTGCAAGCGGCAGTTCAGCAATTCCCGGACCGAAGAATTCAACAAATTTACCGACAACGCCTTTTTCACGCAGCACTTGTGTTACTTTTAACGCCAAGTCAGTAGCTGTTGTTCCGTTTGGAAGCTTGCCGACAAGTTTCGCGCCGATTACCTCTGGGACTGGGAAGTAAGAAGGCTGTCCAAGCATTCCCGCTTCAGCTTCAATTCCACCGACACCCCAGCCGAGAACACCGATACCGTTAATCATTGTTGTGTGTGAGTCTGTTCCGACAAGCGTATCAGGATACGTTACAAGCTCGCCGTCTTCTTCAATGGCATGGACAACACTTGCCAAGAACTCAAGGTTGACCTGGTGCACAATACCTGTTGCAGGCGGTACTGCCTGATAATTGTTAAACGCTTTCTTTGCCCAGCTTAAAAATTTGTAGCGCTCTGCATTTCTTTCGAATTCCAAGTCCATATTTACTGCTAATGCATCTTCTGTACCCGCTTTATCTACCTGTACAGAGTGGTCGATAACGAGATCAACAGGAATTTCAGGGTTGATTTTATCAGGATCTCCGCCTACAGCTGCCATTGCTTTACGCAGTGAAGCCAGATCTACTACTGCCGGAACCCCTGTGAAGTCTTGTAAAATAACACGAGACGGTTTGAACGGAACGTCGATATCCTTTAATTCAGCAGTTCCCCATTTTGCCAAATTTTCCACGTGTTCTTTTTTGATAACGAAGCCGTCAACTTGACGCAATACTGATTCTAAAAGAACTTTGATGGAATAAGGAAGCTTCGAAACCTTTCCTATACCTGAATCTTCTAACGCTTTTAAAGAGTAGTAATGATATGTTTTCCCATTTGTAGTAAACGTTTTTCTCGCTTGGAAAACGTCTTTTGCTGCAGTTTTTTGCTCGTTTGCCATTCTCCAAAATCCCCCTTCAGATCAGATCATTCTCAGATGAACATTACATTCCATCACAATTTTCTCA
>NZ_JAVAXX010000326.1:0-6592 GCF_042709275.1 Bacillus sp. LR_5
AAAAGCAAATCTATTGAAGATGCTTATCTTTACTATTATTCTAATAAACAATACTGATTACTTTCAATTCATTACATTACATCGACTTGTTTAATGTTTCAATACTTTAATCTTCAGACGTCTTATCCCATAAAAATAATTTTATTTTTATGGGATAAGGTCTATAGCTTTTTATTACTGATTATATATGCAAGTTGCAAAATTACTTTATAATATTTATCTTACAATACTAACAATAAGTGTTTTCTTAATTTCTTTTGCAAATCGTTCAACCTCTCCCCGAATCCCAATCGCAGGCTCCCACGAATCAATCAAACGAATCGCCCTCTGATTAGCTTCCTTCGCCTTCGTTTTCTCTCCTTTACGATATAACAACTGCGCCATCCCATAATCATAATAGATCAATTCAACCTGATTCGCGTTATGTTTGTCATAGAGCATCTGCTCAAAGGCTTTTTCCGCTTTCTCAAACTGGTCACACTTCACGTAAGCCACACCTAAATTGAAATAGGCTTCTATCGTTTTTTCGCCGCCGTACGTGGAGCTGATTTCATTTGCCGTTTCGTATAATTGAATGGCTTCTTCATCATGACCTCTCGCAAAGCTTAAGTCACCGCGAACCAATAGAACTCTGTGTTGAATGGTAGGGGAAATTGGTTGATTTTCGATTTCGTTTAAAATGGTCTCTGCTTTTTCCTGTTGCCCGGCTTTTAAAAACAGCCTTGCTTTGAGTGCGTGTCCCCAAACCTTTAGATCATGGGCATCATGAGCGTCTGATTGTTCCAGAATCTTCAGTCCGGATTCTATTTGCTGAAGTGCTCCGTCTAAATCATTGACTTCCATCAGTGCCCAGCCTGCTGTGTCGATTCGGAAGTACGCTTCTCGTGTGTGTTTGCCTAATTGGTGGGCGGCATCGGCGGCTTTGCATCCGTATTCGATTCGCAGGGGCAGGTTGATTCTGCTTAGAAAATGGCTGATGCGGGTGATGAGTTCGATTAGGATTTCTTTTTGTCCGGTTTCGCTCGCCCATTTGATGACCTTTAAGATGTTTGGCCATTCTTGTTTCATTTGATCTAAATTTCGTCCCAACAAATAGCTCCAATAGATGGAGTTTGGCTGTTCCCGCTTTAAATGGGTTTCGGCGTAATCAATATAATAGTGCGCCCAGCGGCTGTGGGCTTCTTTTTCATATTCATGATGTTCGGACAAGTGCTGTTCTCCGTATGCGACAACGGTTTGATGCGCTAAGTACTGTGTTCTTCCTTCGCTTCGTTCCGGCTGAATCAGAGCAAAAGATCGCATTTGTTCAATTGCGTAATGAAAACGGCGAGCGTCTAATCCGGCTGCTGCCGCCAGACTTTTTTCATCAGGCGGCTTGCTGAAAAAGCAAAGCGTCTGCCATAGCTTTCGTGTATCTTCGTTGCATCTGTCCCATGTGCGGCCAAAGAGGAACTCAAACAATTCCAGCAGAGAGTAGCCCGCTTTTCCAAGTTCATGAATCAGCTGCTGAGCGGGTATGTCATCATCTGACATATAGGCGATGCTGAGTGCCATGGCTTTCGGGTTTCCGGCAGTCGCTGAAATGAATTCGTACTTCAGTTCAGACGATAGATGTAACAGCTGCTCCAGCTTTTCCCGCTTATATGGGAGGTTGCATGTTTGTAAGCAGCGGTGCACTTCTTGCTGAAAAAATTCAAGGGCATCTGTTTGGTCAAGGCCGCTCAGCTGAATGGCCGCCATTTCTCCAAAGCTTTCTCGATAGGTTTGCTTTACGTTTTCCCGTGCAGTGAGGAGAATTTTTACGCCTTGCGGAAGGCTGGTGATAAATTCGTGAATCTCACGTTCTGCGGTATCGATGCTGTCAACAATCAGCAGTACTGGTTTTTCTCTAGTGTAATTGGCTAACGCATTGCGGACGACGAACCGTTTTTCATTGATTGATTTATCGATTTGTTCAGCGCGTCCGAGCTGATAGGCGATCGTATTTAAAAAATCGCTAAAGCTTAAGCCTTTCCAATCGGCGCTGACCCAGATAATGCTGTTGAATGCCGGCCAATCTGAAGTATCGTCGACACAGGAATAGGCGGCTTCAAGAGCGATTGTGGTTTTACCCATGCCGGCCCAGCCGGTGATTAAACAGACTGGTGACGGAGAAAGCATCCATTGCCGTATCGCTTCCATATCAAAGCTGCGTCCGATAAAGCTTCCGGACCAGCGTGACGGTAGGTTATGCGTGATAGGCTGTTCTGTAAGCGTATTCGTTTCATGGCCGGGTCTGTCATGAAACAGCCGTTTTACTACATTTTCAATTTCATCTTCACTTGGAGCCCCGAATGATCCGTCTTTTCGCCGTGTTTTCGCTTTTTTTAAACAAGACGCTGCCCATACAGGCAATGCGGGCTGGATGACAGGGATAGTGGTGGTTTCCAGCAGATCGGTCAACCACTCGATATCCAAGTCGGTCTTTTCGAGAATGATCCAGATCATTCCGAACAGTTTTCCGTCGTCGATTCTCCCGGGAATATAGTTTGCCCCCATCTGTCCGATCCAGCTTTTGATCGTGTTAGAGGAAACCCCCAGCTGGAGTGCGATTTTATCTATATAAGACTGTCCTGTTTTTTCGTTCTTTTTCCTTCTGACTTTATAATCAGGATGAAGTTTTAGCGTTTTGACGCCAGGTGCCAGCAGTTGTGCAAATTGTTTTCGGTTTTCAAGTTCAGCCATAAGCCTGCACCTCCTATTAGTACTATTTTATCAATCCAGCGTTTTTTGTATATGAGAAAATAGTAAAGTACAGTGCGGCTGTCCTTTTATACAGCAGGAAAGGCTGTTGAACGTGTTGCAAAGCAGATAAAATAGGGGCAGTAACAGAGAAAACAAAAATGTATGCACTTACATTTTATTTTCTAAAGAAAGGAATTTGCCAAATGACTCACACAGTACCTCAGAACATGAAAGCGGCTGTTATGCACAACACAAGAGAGATCAAAATTGAAACATTGCCTGTGCCTGACATCAATCATGATGAAGTGTTGATTAAGGTGATGGCTGTCGGAATTTGCGGATCGGATCTGCATTACTATACAAATGGCAGAATAGGCAACTATGTTGTGGAAAAACCATTTATCCTTGGCCATGAATGTGCGGGAGAAATTGCTGCTGTCGGATTAGCTGTCGATCAATTCAAGGTGGGAGACCGTGTTGCTGTAGAGCCGGGCGTCACGTGCGGACGCTGTGAGGCGTGCAAGGAAGGGCGCTATAATCTTTGTCTGGATGTGCAGTTTTTGGCTACACCGCCAGTAGATGGCGCGTTTGTCCAATATATCAAAATGCGACAGGACTTTGTTTTTTTGATCCCCGATTCACTTTCCTATGAAGATGCTGCTTTGATCGAGCCGTTTTCTGTCGGCATTCATGCAGCGGCGAGAACGAAGCTACAGCCCGGATCAACAATTGCGATTATGGGGATGGGCCCTGTTGGGTTAATGGCTGTTGCGGCAGCTAAAGCATTTGGGGCAGGCACAATTATCGTGACCGACTTAGAGCCGCTGCGGTTAGAAGCCGCGAAAAAAATGGGAGCGACTCATGTCATCAATATCCGTGAACAGGACGCGCTTGAAGAAATTAAAACGATCACGAATGATAGAGGCGTTGATGTTGCTTGGGAAACAGCGGGGAATCCAACGGCAGTGCAATCTGCACTTGCTTCTGTGCGCCGGGGCGGGAAACTGGCGATTGTCGGTTTGCCTTCACAGAACGAGATCCCGCTCAATGTGCCGTTTATTGCGGATAATGAGATTGATATCTACGGGATCTTCCGTTATGCCAATACGTACCCAAAGGGAATCGAATTTCTCGCTTCAGGCATTGTAGACACGAAGCATCTTGTAACGGACCAATATTCACTGGAGCAGACGCAAGAGGCGATGGAGCGGGCGCTTCAATTTAAGAATGAATGTTTAAAAGTGATGGTGTATCCAAATCGCTGAGTGAACAGGGAGGATCTTTGTATTCTCCCTCTTGTTTACTGGAAATGAAAACGGATTCTTGGGGTGGGAAATAATGATTGAAACAGAAAAAGCAACGACATTGAAGGCGAAGCATCACGGTCTGTCCTGGTTTGAGCGAATCGGATATGGATTCGGCGATATGTCATATAATATTGTCTTTCAGTTTGTAAACGCATACCTATTATTCTATTATACAGACGTCGGCGGCATTCAGCCTGCGGTGATCGCAACGTTGTTTCTTGTTGTGCGGGTGCTGGATGCTATTTTTGACCCGATCATGGGATTGATTTTAGACAAAACGAACACAAGATGGGGAAAGGCAAGGCCATATCTGTTGTGGGTGGCATTTCCTTTTGCGCTTTTTACGGTTTTATGTTTCACGACACCTCATTTCGGTGAGACGGGGAATATGGTATATGCGTACATCACCTATATTCTGCTGGGGATGTCCTTTAGTATGCAAACGATTCCGGTGAACAGCTTAACGGGGCGGATGACGAATTCTGTGGAGGAACGAACGGTTCTGACAACAACACGGATGATTTTGGTGTATATCGGCATCCTTTTATCTATTTCCTGTGCGACACCGCTTGCAACTGCTATTGGAGGAGAGGATCAGGCGTTTGGATTTCAGATGACAGCGCTCATCTATGCGGCGGTCAGCATCGTTTTGAATCTATTTAGTTTCTTTACTGTACGGGAGCGGATTCATCCTAAAAAGAGAAAAAAACAAGGGATCAAAAAGACGTTATCCGTTTTAATCCGAAACAAACCTTTGCTTATGTTAGTTTCATCATTTTTGGCTTTTGCGATCGGGTTTAATATTAAGCTCAGTACGATGGTGTACTATTTTACGTATAACGTAAATCATAAGGAATTTGTGTTTTTGGGAACTGTTTTATTTTTTGGAGCAGCGCTGATCAGCAATTTGTTTATTCCTTACTTTTCTGAGAAGTGGGGCAGAAAACAAGTTATGATGATCACGGCAGCTCTATCGCTTATTTCTTATGCTGGCCTGCATTTTACGCCGTATTCTTCGATAACACTCATTTTCATTTGGCTTTTTGCATCGGGATTTTTCACAACGCCTTTAAATACGCTTGCTTGGGGAATGGTTGCGGATTGTGTCGATTATGCGGAATGGAAAACGGGAATTCGCGCGGATGGTGTGGTGATTTCGAGCATGAGCTTTATTAATAAGCTGGGTGTGGCGTTAGCCGGATCATTTTCGGCCATTTATTTAGGAATCGCCGGGTATGTGGCGAATGCAGACCAGACAGTTGCGTCATTGAATGCGATTAAAAACATGAATGCTTTGATTCCGGGATTTTTCATTTTGCTTTCTATTATTCTCATCGCCTTCTATCCTTTAACGGAAAAAAGATATAAACACATCATCTCTGAGCTAGAGCAAAGGTCTGCGAGATAAATATATGTAAAATTTTTAATATTCAATGTAAACAGTTGTATTTATGGCAGAAAGTAATATACTGAGACTGTAATCTAGACTTTATAAATGAGTGTGATAATATGCGTAGTCATTCTGTAGTTTGTATTGGAGAATTGTTAATTGATTTCTTTTGTACTGATGTTGACGTTGATTTAATGGAAGGGCGCCATTTCTTAAAAAGTGCCGGCGGTGCACCGGCGAATGTGTCAGCAGCCATTGCCAAGCTGGGCGGACAAGCTGCTTTCAGCGGAAAAGTGGGCAAGGATCCGTTTGGGTATTTTCTAAAGCAAACATTGGACGCTGTACACGTCGATACCTCTATGCTGGTCATGGATGAGAAAGCGCCTACAACGCTTGCTTTTGTTTCATTAAAACAAAATGGAGAGCGTGACTTTGTTTTTAATAGAGGCGCGGACGCTTTGTTTACGCTGGAGGACATTGACCAGGAAAAACTAAACGAAGCGAAAATTCTTCATTTCGGCTCTGCAACGGCACTGTTATCAGATCCGTTTTGCTCAGCCTATTTACGGCTTATGTCGATTGCGAAAGACAATGGACAGTTTATTTCGTTCGACCCTAACTATCGTGAAGATTTATGGAAGGGAAGGGTTTCAGAGTTTGTTAGTATCGCAAAAAAAGCGATTGCTGTAAGCGATTTTGTGAAAGTCAGTGACGAGGAGCTTGAGATTATCAGCGGTGTGAAGGATCATGAAAAGGGCGTTGCGATCCTTCATGAGATCGGAGCGAAAATGGTTGCTGTGACACTTGGGAAAAGCGGAACTCTTCTTTCGAATGGAAAAGATCATGAAATCATTCCAAGCATTCCGGTTACATCAATTGACTCAACAGGGGCGGGAGATGCTTTTGTCGGTGCGGCTTTATATCAATTGGCAAACTCGGATCACATTCAATCTGTAGATGCTGATTTTGCGAAGCTGCGTGAGATTGTGTCATTTGCCAATAAGGTGGGAGCCCTTGTGTGCACTAAAATTGGAGCGATTGATGCACTGCCCAGCATGGAAGAGATTGAAGTTTCTCTATAAAGATGAGGATGTTTCTTGAAAGTCTTTGGACTTTTGGGAGGCATCCTTTTTTATATTTATTTTTTTATTTTGCAGGTAAAAAGTTATGT